>SVNI01000032.1 GCA_015066975.1 Ruminococcus sp.
TCATCCGCAATATTTTTTTCTACCTGTGTCTGGAGCACATAATATTTCGTATCTTTGGCGACAGCTTCGCGGACGGTTTCTTCCGTGAGATTCAGTTTTTCGGCGATAGTCTGAATGATTTCTTCCCTGAGTTCTTCAATCGGCATGACAATCTTGTTCGGGTCAAGTTTTTCGCCCTTGTCGATAGCTTCCTGACGGGCTTTCATGGTTTCGCCGATTTTTTCCATATCGCTCTGGAACTGATTCGGGTCGATATAGATTTTATAGACGGTTGCACTTCGTGCGAGGGGTTCGCCGTTGCGGTCGTAGATACTTCCCCTGCTTGCGGTGATGGTGATTCTGCTGAAATGCTTGCTGTTTGCCTTTTCGGCGTAGACATCATGATTCACAATGCACAGCAGAAAGAGCTTGATAACCACCCCGACAGCCAGAAGCATACACAGCCCGAAACCGCCGATAACGGCTTTGCGCTTCATTGGGGTAGTTGGTTCATAATCTTTTCGTTTTTCCTGCAATCCTAATCACCTCTGTTGTCATAATCAGCTAAAAAACAGGCAGGTATTTTTTCTGTATCCTGCCTGCTTGTTGTCGTTTATACATATGAGCGGATATTCTGCGCCGTCCTGATGCATTCCGGACGGGCAGAGCACCGCACACCCGTTTCTTGTATCTTTCTTTGTTTCTGCTTTAGTTAAACAGTATGCAGGTCAGCCTCTCATATATGCCGTAAAGCTGTCAAAAGCGTTTTTGATTCTGACAAAGATATTCTGGTCTTCTTCGGGGATTTCCACAACATCATCTGTCTGAATCTGGATATATTCCACCTGCGAGGGGTTCAGGGCGTGCATACCGAGCACATTTTCGGCATATTCCTGCACGTTCTTGTTGGAAGTTTTTCCGGCGAGTTCGGTCTGCATTCTGACATTTTCGCTTTGCAGGTCGGTGTATTCCTTCTGCTTTGCAGTAATTTCGCTTGTAAGCTGAAGCACCTGCACATTACTTAAAATCACAGCCGCCAGAAGTGCAAAGCACACAATTGCGCACAGAATCACTTTGACGACAGAGAGTTTCTTTTCTGGTTTTGGTTCTGGATAATCCAGTTTCTGGTCTATCGTATTCATAGAAGGAAACTTTCATCACCTTTCCGTTAAGATGCGGAATCACTGCACAGCGCAGATTTTTTTATAATTTTTCAATTACTCTGAGTTTTGCGCTGTGGCTTCTGTGATTCTGTTCCAGTTCGGATTGACCGGCTGTCACAGGTTTGCGTGTGACCAGTTTTGCCTTTGGCTTGTTTCCGCAGACGCACTGCGGAAAATCAGGCGGACAAGTACATCCCTTGCACCACTGTGCAAACTGCTGTTTGACAATGCGGTCTTCAAGAGAATGAAACGTAATCACGGCAAGTCTGCCGCCGGATTTCAGGCAGGAGAAAGCAGCGTCAAGGCCGAGATGCAGATGTCCGAACTCGTCGTTGACAGCAATGCGGATTGCCTGAAAAGTTTTTTTGCAGGGGTTTTTGTCTCTCCGGTATTTTTGCGGTACAGCCTGTCGGACGAGTTCTGCGAGTTCGCCTGTGGTTTTCACAGGTGAAATTTCTCTGGCACGGATAATTGCTCCGGCGATACTGCCGGCGAATTTTTCTTCCCCATATTCATAGAGAATTTTTTTCAGTGCCTGTTCGTCCCAAGTGTTTACGATGTCATATGCGCTGATACCTTCCTGGCTCATGCGCATATCCAACGGTGCATCTGCATGGTAAGAAAATCCGCGTTCTGCCTCATCGAGCTGATGAGAAGACACGCCCAAATCCAGCAGAATGCCGTCAGCAGCAAGGATGTTCAGGCTGTCAAGAATTGTCCGCATCTGCGAGTAATTGCCTTGAATCACCATTGCCGGAAGTGCCTGCAATCGTTCTGTAGCCACAGCTACAGCGTCCGGGTCACGGTCTAAGCCGATTAACAACCCGTTTTTGTCTAATCGGGAGGCGATTTCTCTGGAATGTCCTGCACCGCCGACCGTTCCGTCAATATAGATACCATCCGGACGGACTGCGAGATAGTTCAGAGTTTCCGGCAGTAACACCGGAATGTGTGAGAATTCCATAAGTGTGCTCCTTTTCGACGTTGATTTTTTCCTTTTGTTCTTATATTTCTCTATTAGGCTTATCGCCTGATTTAATTATATCACAACATACAGAATCTAGCAACTGGATTGGATGACAAATTTTACAAAAATTTTTGTCTGTTTTTTAGTCAGAATCAATAAAAACGAAAAAATGTGGAAAAGTCATCAATCTTACGCATTGAGACGGACTTACACGTTTTCGATAAACATTTGTTCTGATTTGAAAAAACGGAAATTTTTTATTAATCGACAGGAAAATGTTCTGTTCGGCATTTGACATTTCTTACAAAGTTTTCGGCTTGTTTTTGTGTATTATTCTGTATTTTTTATGAAAATTCAGAAATTTTGAAAAACCTCTTGACAAAGTAGCAAAAGTATACTATAATCAGATTATAGCAAGTAGCAAATTGATACTAACTAATTAAAGCAGGTGATGAATTTGACAGAAGAAGAATTCTTAAAAAACTATGACAGCACAGAATTTCAGAAGCCGTCTGTTGCCGTGGATTTGGTCTTGTTTACCATCCGGAATGAACAGCTTCAGGTACTTCTGACAGAAAGAAGACAATATCCGTTTATCGGAAAGCAGGCACTCCCCGGCGTATTCGTCCGGATGGACGAAACCCTTGACGAATCTGCACAGAGAGCACTGTATCAGAAAACCGGACTCCATGATATTTATCTGGAACAGCTCTATACATGGGGCGCACTCGACCGTGACCCCAGAATGAGAATTATTTCAGTTTCCTATTATGCGCTTGTGCCGGATTCTGAAATTCCGGATTCCGAACAGGAAAAATTTTTCCCCGTTGAGGAAATTCTACAGCGTGAGGATATTGCATTCGACCATCGGGAGATTATCCGGTACGGACGGGAACGCATCCGGAACAAGGTCAGCTATACGGATATTGCATTCTCACTCGTGCCGGAAGAATTCACCCTCCCTCAGCTCCAGAAAATTTATGAAATTCTGCTCGGACAGAAACTCTATAAAGCGAACTTCCGGAAGAAAATCGCTGACAAGATTCAGCCGACGGAAAAGCTCACATCCGGAAGCAAGCACCGCCCCAGCAGAATCTACAGAAAGAAGGATTGATTTTATGATTCAGAACTTAACCCCTACGGAAAGCAAAGTCTTTCTGGATGACAAAACTGCTCTTGTTATCGTTGATATGGTGAACGGTTTCTTAACAGAAGGCGTTCTGTCAAGTCCCCGTTCGGCATCCGTTCTGCCGGAATGCGAAAAGCTTCTGAAATTCTTTAAAGATAACAATCTGCCATGTGTCGCATTTGCTGACTGCCATGAGCCGGACTGTATCGAATTCAGTTCATTTCCGCCCCACTGCATCAGAGGCACATCAGAAAGCGAAATCGCCCCGGAATTACAGAAAATCGGCGGTTATCTCAAAATTGAAAAGAATTCTACAAACGGATTTTTAACACCGGAATTTCAGAAATTTCTGAAAGAAAATCAACAGCTTGAAAGAATTGTCGTCTGCGGAGTCTGCACGGATATCTGCGTGATGCAGTTCTGCTTAACACTGAAAACGTTCTGCAATCAGGAGAACAGAACACTTGAAGTACTTCTTCCCGTGAACGCTGTCGAAACTTACGACGCGCCTAATCACAATGCCGATTCTATGCAGAACTGCGCCCTCGAAATCATGGCACAGGCCGGAATCAAATTAACTTCGGAGGTAATTTATCATGAGTAATTTAACACTGGATAACAGAAATTTAACTATGCTGGTCGATTTCTATGAACTCACTATGGGAAACGGCTTCCTCGAAAACGGATGCGGAAACAAAATCGCTTATTTCGATATGTTCTACCGGAAAGCCCCGGATGATGCTTCTTATGCGATTTCTGCCGGACTGGAACAAGTTATCAAATATCTGAAAAATCTGAAATTTACAGAAGAAGATATCGAATATTTAAGAAGCAAGAACCTGTTCTGTGAAAAATTTCTGGAGTATCTGAAAAATTTCAAGTTCACATGTGATGTGTGGGCAGTTCCGGAGGGAACACCGATATTCCCGTCTGAACCGATTCTGACTGTCCGCGGAGAAGCTATGCAGGCACAGCTTATCGAAACAATGATTCTGTTAAGCATCAATCATCAGAGCTTAATCGCCACGAAAGCAAACCGAATTGTTACCGCCGCACAGGGTCGTCCTGTCATGGAATTCGGTTCGAGACGTGCACAGGGCTATGACGGCGCGATTCTCGGTGCGAGAGCCTCTTATATCGGCGGAGTTGCCGGAACAGCCTGCGCTATTGCGGACAGAGCCTTTCAGATTCCGGCACTCGGCACAATGGCGCACAGCTTTGTGCAGATGTTCAATACTGAACTTGATGCTTTCCGGGCTTATGCGAAAGTCTATCCGGATGACTGCACTCTGCTGGTAGATACCTATAATGTATTACATTCCGGTGTCCCGAATGCGATTACGGTCTTTAAAGAACTCGAAGCGCAGGGACATAAGGGAAAGGGCATCCGAATCGACAGCGGAGATATGGCATATCTCTCGAAGAAAGCCAGAAAAATGCTGGATGAAGCCGGTCTGGATTATGTCGGCATTGTGGCATCGAATTCGCTGGATGAATATATCATCCGTGATTTGATTATGCAGGGCGCACAGATTAACAGTTTCGGAGTCGGGGAACGTCTGGTGACTTCCAAGTCTGAACCGGTATTCGGCGGAGTCTATAAATTATCGGCAGTCGAGGAGAACGGCGAAATCATCCCAAAAATCAAGATTTCGGAAAATATTATCAAAATCACGAACCCGTCTTTCAAGACGCTCTGGAGACTGTATGACAACGAATCCGGCAAGGCAATCGCTGACGTTCTGACGCTTCATGATGAAGTTATCGACGACAGTCAGCCTTATGAGATTTTCGACCCTGTTCACACTTACAAGAGAAAGACTGTGACGGACTTCACGGCGAAAAAACTGCAAGTTCCGGTATTCGTAAACGGCGAATGCGTTTACGAAAGCCCTTCCCTGCCGGAGATTCAGGCATACTGCAAGGAACAGCTGGAAACGCTCTGGGAAGAAGTCAAGCGTTTCGAGAATCCGCAGACTTACTATGTGGATTTGTCGGAAAAGCTCTGGAAGCTGAAACATGACATGCTCAAGATGAAATTCACACACTGAAAGAAGGAATATTCTATATGAATCAAGAAAAACTGGACGAAATCTTTTTTGCACAGATAGAAAAACAGCGTGAACAAAATCCGCTGATTGGTGCACAGTTCGGTGCAAAGGAAATCTATCAGCGTCTGCTTGAAGCTATCAGAGAACCCGACGGCAGACTGAATATCAATCCGTTACTGCTTGCTTGCAGCGGTCTTGCCGGAATGAGCTGTCAGATGACTGTCCGGGAAATCGCAGAACAGAAAGAAATTCCTGTAAAGTCCGCCTTGATAGAAATCGGCTGTCAAAACGGAACACGCTATTATATGGGCGATAATCTGAATTATTTTCTGCTGGAAAATCAGTATTCTGTCTGGAGTCTGGCGGTCGGAATTTATCATCATATCGCACCGGATGCCAAAATTCCGGATATTCATCAGTATGCCGCAGAATGCGTAAGCCATCTGGGAGATGAAAACTATAAAGTCTGGGGAAATTTCAGCGAATCTGAACTGATACTTTCTAACCGTTCGCTTTGGGAAAATCTATACCCGACAGCTAAAAAATTCTGTAAGACGTTCCATGAGATTCCGATTTTATTCGGGCTTGCTTTACAGTTGGCAATACAGGACTGCTCCAAAGTCATAGAACCGGAAAAATGCCTTGCAATGGCTCTGGAAAATGCTCTGCTGTCTGCAAAGCTGGATTATCAGGTATAATATGAAATATCACGCCGATGTATGAACATCGGCGTGATATTTATCTGGAACAGAATACATAAAAAACTCCCGGTTGATTCATTCACGTTCACCGGGAGTTAGTTGTTATTCAATTGTAGGTATCAGCGGAAATCCGGCCTGTACATCACCAGATTCAAAAAGCTGATAGAAGTATTCTTTGCAGAGACTTAATTGTGCATCGGTCACACGCGCCTTTCACTAAGGTTTTTTCAGAATTTGTTTCATAGCACTTTTCATACGCATCCCGTCTTTCGCAGAAATTTTATAAAGCAGCACTTCTCATGGGAGTGCACCTCGATTCTGATAATTTCGGATAACATGCTATATTAAAAGTTTCGTTCGCCATGATTAAGCCTTAGCAGAGGGTTCAGGATATACGGCACTGAAACTTTAAGAGTATATTCTGAACTAGACGAATTTCGGCTCAATCGCAGAATTTTGATACGGTACTAAAACCTCAGGGAATGAAACCGGAGGGACAGCTCCGAGTTTACAGTTTCCGGCTGAATCACTTACCTGCGACAGACGAAACCGTCTGCTGCTGTGAATCCATTTCTTCCATTGGTTTCGCCTCCTGATAGGGGTTTCCTGCATATTCAACAGCCGGATTCTTATGCTGTTAAGCAGGGATTCCTGTAAATTTGCTTTCGCTTCCGGAAAGCATCTGTTTCTGACTTGGGGACTGCAATCCTTTATCATGGTTATATTATAGCACAGGTTTTAGAAAAAGTCAATAGTTTTTTTCAAAAATTTTGAATTATTTTTATCTTTGTGATACAAGCACAAATTCTGATTTTCTGCTTTGTACAGGATGAACAGAAAATATTGACAAAATATGTATGGTATGTTATAATAAAAAGACCAAATCAGGAGGAGAGGGCTTCATGAATCAAGTCAGAAAACTGGATAAAATCGCGGTGCTGATTCCCTGCTACAACGAAGAAAAAACTATCGGGAAAGTGGTTGCCGATTTCCGGAATGCGCTTCCGGAAGCCGTGGTTTATGTATATGACAATAATTCGACAGATAAAACGGCGGAAATCGCCGGAAAAGCCGGAGCAGTTGTCCGGCATGAGTATCAGCAGGGCAAGGGAAATGTCATCCGGCGGATGTTCCGGGAGATTGATGCAGAATGCTATCTCATGGCTGACGGTGATGATACCTATCCGGCCGAAGATGCCCGGAAGCTTGCAGAGGCGGTATTGTTCCGGCAGGCAGATATGGCTATCGGAGACAGGCTTTCATCCACTTATTTTTCAGAGAACAAGAGACAGTTTCACAATTTCGGGAACAGCATTGTCCGCTGGAGCATTAATTTTTTCTTTCACAGCGATATCAAAGATATCATGACAGGTTACAGAGCATTCAGCTTTCAGTTTGTGAAAACCTTTCCGGTGCTGTCAAAGGGTTTTGAAATCGAAACTGAAATGAGCATCCATGCGATTGACAAGAATCTGCGGACGGAAAATATTATCATCTCCTACCGGGACAGGCCGGAAGGAAGCGAATCGAAACTGAATACCTACTCTGACGGCATGAAAGTCTTGTTCACGATTGCAAAATTATACAAGAATTATAAGCCCATGCAGTTTTTCGGGATAATTTCGCTGATATTGTTTCTGATTTCGCTGATATTTTTCATTCCGGTTTTTTCGGAATATCTTGTCACGGGGCTGGTTGCCAGATTTCCGACTCTGATAGTATGCGGATTTACCATGACAGCATCACTCCTGTCATTTTTTTCTGGGATGATTCTGGGGTGTATCGTCCAAAAGAACCGGCAGGATTTTGAACTTGCACTGCACCAGTGCAGTGAACGCTATCAAATATTGAAAGAAGAGGATTTATCATGGAAAAAATAAGAAGTTCTCCCCTGCTCTGCAAGGCTGTGCCCCTGCTTGCTTCGGTGATAACCGGAACGGCGTTTGCTTCGTTTCTGGATTTTCAGACAACAAATCCGTTTTCAGTGCTGTTTTTATTTCTGCTGTATCCGCTGTATCAGAATGCATTGCAGAAACGTGATAAAAAAATCACCATCACAGCACTTGTCAGCGGATTTCTCTTTGCTATGTTCCTGTGGGCACGGAAGATGACATTCTATCAGTTTCTGAATTCGCCGAAAGCCTTTACAGCTTTTATAATTCTGCTCGGACTGTTTCTGTTTTTCACGGCAATGACGGCGAATCTGTATGAAAAAATCAGGAATATTGACATGAATGCCCCACCACCGGCACTCACCAAAAAGAAAAAAGCCCTCATCTTCTGGGGGGCTGTGACTGTCATGTTTCTGTGCTGGCTTCCGTATTTTCTGTACCTGTACCCCGGAGATGTCACCGCCGATTCCATCTCGGAATTGAATCAGGCAGAAGGCAACGAAGCCCTCTCAAATCATCATCCGATTGCACACACGTTCATGATTAAACTCTTTTTCGATTTGGGACAGTTCCTGTTTCATGATGATAATATGGCCGTGGGAACATACAGCATATGTCAGGCGGTACTGCTGGCAATGTCATTTGCGTATCTGATACTGACTATGTATGAATTCGGTTTCCGGAAACGCTGGACGGCACTGGTATTTCTGTACTATGCCGGACTGAGCTATCATGCATGTTACAGCTTTACCATGTGGAAAGATATCTGGTTTGCGGGCATCATGACAGCTTTTGCAGTAACGCTCTGGAGAGTCTTTGTCCGGTACGAAATATCCGGCGGAAAACTGCCTGATATTCCGTTTTTTGAAAACCTGATGCTCTACATCATGGGCGCAGGGGTCTGCCTGTTCCGGAGCAACGGCCTGTATGCTTACATGTTCTTTCTGGTATTCTTCGCATGGTATCATATCCGGAAAAAGCATTTCCGTCCGCTGATTACCTGTGTGACCGCATTAGCCGTTGCGTTAATCATCAAAATTCCGGTTTACAACGCTCTGCATGTCACACCGCCGGACACAATTGAATCGCTTTCCATTCCGGCACAGCATATCGCCGGAACGCTTCACGACGGCGCAGAACTCACCCCTGAAGAAAACGAATTATTAAGCCATATTGTAGATGTTTCCAGAATTTCAGAAACCTATGTTTCTGAAATTTCCGACCCTGTCAAGAATCTTGTCCGTGAAACGGATAATCAGGAATATCTGGAAGAACACAAGCTTGAATTCCTGAAACTCTGGATTGATTTAGGACTTCGGCATCCGGCAAGCTACCTGAAAGCGCAGGTCAGCCAGACTTACGGATATTTCTATCCGGATGTGCAATACTGGGTATATCCGGGCGAATTCCGGAATGATAATTTCCAGTTCCAGAAAAACAGCCTTGTTCCGGAAGCAGTCGGGAAACTGCTGAACGAATGGCGCAATCTGTATTATCATGTACATTATCTGGGGATGTTCTGGAGTATAGGCTTCATGACGTGGACAGTTGTTTTCATGACAGGGGTGGTTTTCGTGAAGAAATCCAAAAAATTCCTGCTGATATACCTGCCTGTTATCGGGGTAATTCTCACGCTGATGATTGCAACGCCTGTTTTCTCTGAATTCCGGTATGCTTACTGCGTATTCACGGGAGTGCCGTTATTCTGTGTGATTCCGTTCCTGAATACCGGAATTCTGAAAGAAAATATCACGGCTCTCCCGGCAAAAGAAAAAAATCCGGAAGCAGAGGCTTGACAAATCGGGAAAAATATGCTATCATCTGAATAAATAAATTTAATTCAGAAAGAGTGATTGATGTATGTTAAAAAATATTCCGCCTATCCTGTCGCCGGAACTGCTGAAAGTGCTGTGTGAAATGGGGCACAGTGACAGACTGATTATCTCAGACGGGAACTTTCCGGCTGAAAGCATGGGAAAAAATGCGATAGTCATCCGCTGTGACGGACATGGTGTGCCGGAGCTTCTGGATGCGATTCTGACCGTCTTTCCGCTGGATACCTATGTAGAAAAGCCTGTCAGCCTGATGGAAGTCATGAAAGGTGATACCGTGGAAACACCCATCTGGGATACTTATAAAGAAATCATCAAAAAGCATGACTCCAGAGGTGCAGAAGCAGTCGGCACTATCGAGCGTTTCGCATTCTACGAAGAAGCGAAGAAAGTCTACTGCATTATCGCCACCAGCGAAAAAGCCCTTTACGCGAACATCATGCTTCAGAAAGGCGTTATCTGAAAGCAAAAACCCTGCCGGATTCCGGCAGGGCTTGCTTTAGATAATTTTTTTAAATAAAAAATGAAAAATTGATAATAGTAATTCAATGTGGGAATGCCATACAACTGCACAGACTATAACACACATCCCTACACACAGAACCAGGTTAATGCTGTCTTTTGGGTTTTGGCATAGCCCAGACATTTCGGCTTTTAAACATGTTTTAAATTCTGCAATTTTTTCCCCAAAACCGGATTTGTTTAAAAAAATTACTTTTTTAATTTTCTCCGTCTCGGGGGAAAATGCTGCACTAATCAGCGACCACGCAAACGCAGTTGCCAACGGCAACATCAAAGATGAATCAGACCATATCAGTCCCACACTCACCAATAACCCAGCCCAGCAAAAAACTTTCATAAAATCAAAAACTTGTGCTTCGGTAAGGTTTTGGTTTGCCATATTGTGACGGCATATAGTCAGGCATAGCAGGTTACTAACGGCATAGACAGCTAGTGTAAGGCATAGCATTGTTGTCAGCCTCGCACCTGTCAACAAACATGCGAATACCTCAAGGAGTGTCCAAACTGACAGTGGGTAGATTTTCATAACTTCGTCTTTTTTCATATTTAATGACCGCCTTTCTACGTAAACTTGATTTACAGATGACTTTGATTGTCTGCTGTTGAGCCTATTATATCATAAGTTTCTGGCTTTGTCAATAGCTTTTGTCAAAAAAGTAAATATAATTTACCTATTTGTAACCATCCTGCCGAAATCTGCAAAAAAATCATAAAAATCAAAAAATGGCATTGACGAGACACATTTTTTGTGTTATAATATAATGAGTATTGTATTCTGATTTGATATTATGGAGGCAATGAAAAAACTATGTTTCAGATTATAAAGAAAAAAAGGCTCAATTCCTCTGTCACGCTGATGGAGTTTGATGCACCGTATATTGCAAGAAAAGTCAAAGCCGGACAGTTTGTCATCTTCCGTGTGGATGAACAGGGCGAACGTGTTCCGCTGACCGTTGCAGACAGCAATCCCGAAAAAGGTACTATCACTCTGATTTTCCAGATTGTAGGACGTTCTACCATGAAACTGGATGCCCTTAATGAAGGTGATGCTGTCGCCGATTTGGCAGGGCCTCTCGGACTGCCGACAGAACTGCCTGAACATGCAAAGAATATCTGCATCATCGGGGGCGGTGTGGGCTGTGCAATTGCCTATCCGCAGGCGAAATCCTGTTTTCAGAAAGGTCTGCATACAGATGTTATCGCCGGATTCCGGAACAAGGATATTGTCATTCTGGAAGAAGAATTCAAGAAAAACTGTCATGAACTCATCCTCTGTACCGACGACGGAAGCTACGGAAAAAAGGGCTTCGTGACCGATGCCCTGAAAGAACGCATTGAAAACGGCATTCATTATGATGCTGTGATTGCAATCGGCCCTGTTCCCATGATGAAATTTGTCTGTTTGCTGACGAAAGAATATCAGATTCCGACAATTGTTTCCCTCAATCCGATTATGGTGGACGGCACGGGCATGTGCGGAGGATGCCGTGTCACAGTCGGCGGAAAAATCCGCTATGCTTGTGTAGAAGGGCCTGACTTCGACGGACATCAGGTCGATTTCGACGAACTGATGCACCGCAACGGCACGTTCCGCGAACGCGAGGCCGAATGCCGTATGTTCACACAGGCCAATAAACTCTAAAAAAATCAGGAGGAAGTTACAATGCCAAATATGTCACAGACTAAAGTACCGATTCCGGAACAGAAACCCGAAATCCGTGCTCATAATTTTGAAGAAGTCACACTCGGCTATACGGAAGAAATGGCCGTGGAAGAAGCCACACGCTGTCTGAACTGCAAGCATATGCCCTGTGTTTCGGGATGTCCGGTCAATATCCGGATTCCGGAATTTATCAAGAAAATCACAGAACGGGATTATGAAGGCGCATATCAGATAATTCATACATCCAGCAGTCTTCCGGCTGTGTGCGGTCGTGTCTGCCCGCAGGAGAGACAGTGCGAAAGCCAGTGTGTGAGAGGAAAAAAAGGTGAACCTGTCGGCATAGGCCGTCTGGAACGTTTTGTTGCTGATTTTCACATGCAGAATGCAGAATCCCCTGTTCAGAAGCCTGAACCGAACGGCCATAAAGTTGCTGTTGTCGGCGGTGGCCCTGCCGGACTGACCTGCGCCGGTGATTTAGCGAAACGCGGTTATGAAGTCACTGTTTTTGAAGCTTTCCACGTCGCCGGGGGCGTTCTGATGTATGGTATTCCGGAATTCCGTCTGCCGAAAGCTATTGTTCAGAAAGAAATCGAAAACTTAAAGCATCTTGGTGTCAACATCATGACGAACATGATTATCGGCAAAGTCTTTTCAATTGATGAACTGATGGAACAGGGCTATGAAGCTGTTTTTGTAGGTTCAGGCGCAGGACTTCCCAGATTCATGGGAATCGAGGGCGAATCCCTGATAGGTGTCTGCTCTGCCAACGAGTACCTGACAAGAATCAATCTTATGAAAGGCTATAAAGAAGGCTATGACACGCCTGTTTTGAAATCAAAGGCCGTTGCTGTCTGCGGAGGGGGCAATGTTGCTATGGATGCCGCAAGAAGCGCACTCCGCATGGGTGCGGAACATGTCTATATCATCTACAGACGTTCTGAAAACGAAATGCCTGCCCGTAAAGAAGAAGTGCATCACGCAAAGGAAGAAGGAGTTGAGTTCCTCACGCTCCAGAATCCCGTGAAAATTCTCGGTGATGAAAACGGCCGTGTCCGTGCTGCTGTCTGCCAGAAGATGGAACTCGGCGAACCGGATGCTTCCGGCAGAAGAAGCCCTGTTCCGGTTGCAGGTTCTGAATATGAACTTGCTGTCGATACGGTTATCATGGCAATTGGTACTTCTCCCAATCCGCTTATCAGAACCACAACAGAGGGGCTGGAAGCCAATCAGAGGGGCTGTCTTATCGTAGATGAATCCATGATGACAACAAAACAAGGTGTTTATGCCGGCGGTGATGCCGTTACCGGCGCAGCAACTGTGATTCTGGCAATGGGGGCAGGCAAATCTGCCGCACAGTCCATTGACGAATATATTAAAAACAAATCATAACAGGAGGATTCAGGATTTATGAAACATAAAAAAATCTTACAGAAATTATCGGCACTTGCCGGAATTTTGCTGATGAGCGTTTCCGGCAGTCTGACAGCCTTTGCTTCTGATGCATCCGCATCCGGCGAAGTCAGCACAGGCGGTGCAATACTATCGACGTTCATTCTGCCTATGATTGTGCTTGTTTTCCTCTATCTGCTGATGATTCGCCCTCAGCAGAAACAGGAAAAAGAAACACGCGCAATGCAGGAAAATCTTCAGCCCGGTGATGAAATCATCACCAGAGGCGGAATTGTCGGCCTTGTGCTCCGCGTGGATGACAATACAAAAACTGTCTTAATCGAAACAGGCAGTAATCACGTCAAGCTCCGTGTCGTGCAGGAAGCTATTGTCAAGAACATGACCGCCGAAGAAACCGCTGCTGCTGAAAAAGCCAAAGAACAGAAAAACAAGTCCGGTATCAGCCTTGCCAAGCCGAAAGACGAATAATTCCGTCTGATTCCGGCATATACTCTCACTGAGGTGAGAGATGATGCATCATGTCAGATTATGGAAATCCGTGCTGTTCAGATATCTTTTTTCAGTTCTGGAGGGGATATTCTGGATTTTTGCAGGCGGTCTGGGAACTGCCTTTCTGCTGACGGCCGGAACACTTCCGGCGCAGATGCTTATCTGGATGATGCATTTCCTATGGAGCACAGGTGCATTTCTGTCAGCCAGACGCGCCGGATTCCATGGAAGAAGACACGGCATCCGGACGGGTTTTCTGTGCAGTCTGTTTCTGTGCCTGATATTATTTTCCGGATGTGTGCTTCTGAAAGAAACTGTCACTGTGCGAATGTTTACAAGATGTCTGCTGATGTTTCCGGCAGGCATAGCAGGCGGAATTGCAGGTGTCAACAAAAAACTGCACAAACCGCCGTATTGACTTAAAACGCCCCGTTCCGGGAGGAGAACTTCAAAAAATGAAAACAACTATCAAATTTATGCTGACAGCCTCGGTGATGTTTTCTGTATTGCTGACGGGGTGCGGAATCCAGCAGGAGGAAAACAGCATTCCTGAACCGACTGTACCGGATATTCAGATTGCAACGATTCCGGTAGAGACAAAATCAGCCGTCAGCCCTGCACCTGTAACAGCGGAAACAGATGCAGTTTCTGCGGAAATTCCGGAAATCCAGGACGAAACTGTCACAACTGCCCGACCTGAAAAAACGCTGAATTATAATACAGTCATATTTGACAAAGCCATTTTCGCTACGCTTCTGGACAGCATTACAGGCGGTACAGATTACTATTTTGTCAGCGACCCGGACAGGGACGGCATGTCGGAACTGCTTGTCTCGATTCCGCAGACGGAATCCAGCAGTCAGAATCTGATACTTGAAAGCATGGGTTCGGCAGGTATTTATTATTATGATGCAACTGGTGTCCAGAACGATTTCTTTGTGCTCGACCCTGTGACCGGTGATGTATATCTGAATGAAAATACTGTCGAAAACGGCTATCTTGTCTCACAGGAATATTTTCAATGGACAGGCAGTAAATGGCAGAGCGCATGTATGCTTTATAACGGAAGCTGTTACTGGAATTATCAGGATGTGACAGTAGATGAGTTTATTGCGAATGCAGATGCCATGCTGGACATTACTCCGGCAGAAGATATTTTCAATATCTCGTTCACCGGAACACCGGAAACCGCCGGAGAAGCTTTTTATCAGTATCTGGCGAAATACTTCAAGGCAGAACATCCCGTTTCTGCCGATATCGACGGCGACGGCACAACCGAACAGGTCATTTGTGTGCAGAATCTTTCCAAGTCATGGTGTGCCAATGTCAGAAGTCTTTATGATGAAGAAAGCATCTTCAATACAGAAGCCCTCAGCAATATTCATACCACCTGTTTTGTGCTGGATACCGTCAGCGACGGACGGGTGCGCATCCGTGCGGAAAACTTTGACAGAAAATACAGCTTCACGCAGGCAGGGGGAAGGCTGTTTGCTTATGATGATGCCAACTCGATGCAGACAGTTCAGTATTCTGCGGAAAAAGACGGTTTCGGAAAACGCTTTCTGTCCATCAGCATGATGATGAATTAAATCATTGACAAACTGATAAGCTTATGCTATAATATAAAAAATAACAAAAAAGGAGCAGTTGCACTATGGACGAAAATCAGAAAGAACAGATTCAGAATCATCTTGCCATGTTCAAAAGCATTACAGAAAGTATGGAGTCTCTGCTTGCAGAAAATGAAAAGCTTCTGGCTGAAAATGAAAATTTAAGAGAAACTGCTTCATTTCACAAGCGTGAAAAAGAATCTCTGGAACGTCAGCTGACAAAGCGGAATTCTGAAATTGCTGGTCTGCGCAAAGAATTACAGGAAGCCAATCAGATGAATGATTTGTGTCAGGAAAAGCTCAAGACACTTCATATGGAAGTGAAATCCTTTGAAAAGAAGCTCAAAAAAGGACAGCCAATAGAACAACCACCAGTGAAAAGCGAATCTGTTCTAGAAGCCGAAAACAAAAGGCTTCTCAAACAGGTGCAGGATATGACGCTCGAAAACGAAACCCTGAAAGCACAACTGAAACTTTCCGAAAAATAATTTGTCATATCCTCTTGCATTATGCAGTCAGATATGTTATAATAATAAAAAAGGGTTTTTCATAACTCTCCGGAAAGGAGGAAAAAAAGCAATGAAACACATCATGACCATCAACAAGGCGACTCTGGTACAGAGTGCCAAGAAGGGCGGATGCGGTAACTGTCAGGCTTCCTGTCAGTCTGCCTGCAAGACTTCCTGCACAGTGGCTAACCAGAAGTGCGAAAAGGAAAACAAGTAAGGATTACTTCAGGAATCACTGCCCTGTACTCTGTGCAGGGCGTTTTTCTGTATGAACTATAAAAAAGGAGATTTTTATCATGATACACAAGTACGAAATGAATGGCCTGTATATCGTTCTGGATGTCCACAGCGGCGGTGTACATATTGTGGATGAGCTGACTTACCGGATGCTGGATGATGCTGTTCCCCCGTTCGCTGATGAATGTCCGGCGGAAATTGTCGAAAAATTAAAACATGATTTTGAAATGCAGGATATTCTCGACTGCTATGCAGAATTAAAAGAACTCGCCGAACATAAAATTCTGTTCGCCAACGATGAATATGAAAAATATGCCCGTTTCGCCGCACCTGCGCCCATCAAGGCAATGTGCCTGCATATCTCCCATGACTGCAATATGAGATGCCAGTACTGCTTTGCATCCACAGGAGACTTCGGCACAGGCCGAAAACTCATGCCTGCCGAAACCGGAAAACTTGCGATTGATTTTCTTCTGGAACGCTCCAAAGACCGGAAATTCCTCGAACTGGATTTCTTCGGCGGTGAACCGCTGATGAATTTCAATGCCGTCAAGGAAGTTGTCCGCTATGCCCGCGAACGCGAAAAGGAATACGGAAAGAAATTCCGCTTCACCATGACGACCAACGGCTTATTATTAAACGACGAAATTATCGATTTCATCAATGCCGAAATGTCTAATGTCGTGCTTTCTATCGACGGCAGAAAGGACGTCAACGACAGAATGCGCCCTGTCGTGAACGGAAAAGGCAGTTATGATATTATTCTGCCGAAATTCAAGAAACTGGTTGACCAGCGCGACAAGAATCTTGATTACTATGTAAGAGGGACATTTACAAAATATAATCTTGATTTTTCTGATGATGTATTCAGCCTGCATGAAGCCGGATTCAAGCAGATTTCCGTCGAGCCTGTTGTCAGCGACCCGAAATATCCCTATGCTCTCACAGAAGAAGACATTCCGGCTGTTTCTGCTGAATATGAACGTCTGGCAAAGCGCATTCTTGAAAATGACCGTGCCGGAAAGCATTTCAATTTCTTTCACTTCATGATTGACTTGGATGCCGGCCCTTGTGCCATCAAGCGTTTGAAAGGGTGCGGATGCGGTAACGAATATGTGGCAGTTACTCCCGACGGCGATATTTATCCCTGTCATCAGTTTGTGGGCATTGAAAAATTCAAGATGGGCAATCTCGAAGAAGGCACATTCAACGAAGAACTTAAGCAGGAATTCTCCCAGTCGCATATCTACAACAAGCCGAAATGCCGTGACTGCTGGGCGAAATTCTACTGTTCGGGCGGATGCAATGCGAATAATTATCAATATCAGGGCGATATTCTGGAATCGCACACACTCTCCTGCGAACTGGAGAAAAAACGTCTGGAATGCGCTATCATGATTCAGGCCGTCAAGAAAATGGAAAATCTCGCCCTCGACGAAGCAACAACCGCATTCAAGAACTGTTAAAAAATAAAAATCCTGAAAACAGAAATCTGCTTTCAGGATTTTCTTATTTTTGAGAACTTACTTGACCTGTGCGGAAATATCCAGATTCAGTCCCTTGATTGCATTGGCAACCAGACCTGCAACGATATTTGCGCCGGTTTCGGTGAAGTGTGTGGTATCGGTAGAGCCTTCGACTGCACCAATCAGATGATAAGTATAAGCCGTATCATAGCCAACAGAATTATAATAATTCACCATCAGGGTGTTGAGGTCGATACACGGAATGTTATACTTGCTTGCCATGCTCTTGCAGGCGTTGCAGTAGTCTGTATAGCTGTTGACGAACTGTCCGTTGGAGTAAGCTTTCAGGCCGATGACAGTTGTGACCAGAATCGGCGTACCGCCCTTTTCGAGTGCGCCTTCGATATATTTTTCCATATACCATTCATAAGAGCCTTCTGTGGGATTATTGACATTTCCGCAGACAGGCGCATATCTTTCTTCATTGGTATAGGCGGCATCATTAATTGCAAACTGTACGAGCAGATAATCATCCTTCTGCATGGAATCCAGAATTGTCTGAAGTCTGCCGTTATCGTAGAAACTCTTGGAACTTCTGCCGGCAATGGCATGATTGGCTACTGTTACGGCATCTGCATTGAAGTAGTCGCCTAAGTAGTAGCCCCAGCCCTGCTGAGGAGCGTAGCTTGCACGGTAGCTCTGCACAGTGGAATCACCAGCGATATAGATAGTCTGTGTTGTGGAAACGGGCTGTGTTTCCGGTTCGGGAGCGATGTAGATTTCTGCAATCGGCTCGTCCGTCCATTCTGTCCGGAGGTAATCAATATTAGGCCCGCCGTCAGAGGTTGCGGATGTCAGGCGGATGATGTTTGCGCCAGCCGTCAGCGGAAGCACAATCGCTCTTTCCTGCCATGTTGTCCAAGTACCGGTTGACAGGAAATCCTGAAGCCAGTAATCTGTATTATCATTAACCTGAATCTTCATCTGTCTGTTGGCGGTGCTTCCGTTGGCGATATTGAATGTACAGAGATAATTGCCGTCCTTAGGGGCATCTACTGTGAATTCCATAAAGCTTCCGGTTTCGTTGTAGAGATTCAGATAGGCATCAGAAGTAAATCCTGCATTAGTATCTTCATAGAAGCATCTTGTATAAGCGGCATCAATTGCATAATAAACTTTCTTTCCGGTTTCGGTGCTTTCGAGGCCTTTACCGTGGAGGAAGTTTGTCAGAACCTTGACATCCAGCGCATCAATATTAACATCCCCGTTGAGGTCGGAAGTTTTTCTTGTCTGATGGGTGATATTCTGATTTGCAATCTGTTTTTTCAGAAGAATCTGGTCATAGATATTCACAACACCGTCGCCGTTGATATCGCCGGGAACGGAAGTATCTTTTTTAGCTTCTGTGACGCTGTCGAGATACCATGTCTGGCAGGCGTGGCCGTTGCGTTCCCATTCCTGCGCATTTGCGCCGTTATCGAGAGAAGCATTGATAATTTCGACTGCGCTGCTGTCTCCGGAGCATCTGGTTGTGATGATATAGCTGCCGTTATCCTGTTTGATAAACTTAAACATCTGGGCATTGGTGGAGGAATCCTGCCAAACTTCGATATTTGTGCCGTTTGTGGAGCGTGCCGCTGTCACATCAAGAAGCTTAGAACCGTCACCGGCACAGCTATAGATGTGATAATAACCATTTCCGGCTGATTCTGCTCTCCAGAGCGCATATTTGTTATCAATGCCGGGATTTTCAATCTGAGCGACATTTGTACCATTAGCCGGCGCATCTGTCAGAGCGAGATACTGTCCGGAATTGCCGTTTCTGAGCATGAAATATTCTGTACCGATTTCAGCTGCTTCTTCTTCAAAGGCGAGGTCAGCCATGAGTTCTGCGAGCTTTGTCGAGCCGATAATACTCTGATGCAAATCATCATCCGCAGCATAATATTCTGTCATGGCATCATAACCACCAATAGAAATACCGAAATTCTGCCATGCGGTGAACAGGTCAACGACTTTCACGTTCTGTTCTGCGCCGATAGTATCAAGCTGACCGCCGAACCATCTGCCTGTAAGCATAGGAGAACGGTTCAAATCGCCGTGACGACCCTGCTGTTTTACTAAGATGACAGTCATGCCCTTTGCTTTAGCCCTGACAACCATATCGGTGACAACTTCATAATATTCTGTCGCATTGGAATAATTTGTATCATTGATGCCGATAGAGATAATATAATAGTCTCCGGTTTTGCCGTAAGTTTCAATTGCATCAAACTGACCGCCGTCTACGAAGCCTTTGGCATACTGTCCGGAAGTGGCCATATTTCTGACAACATAGCCGGATGCTGGTGTTCCGGAAAGATAATTTCCGATAATCTGTCCCCAGCCGTGCTGTGCAGTATCTGCCTGATTGTAGTAGTTTGCAACTGTGGAGTCACCGCAAATCCAGACGTGAGGATTCATCACACCAGTTGTATTCAGCTGTTTGATTTCAATCGCCGAAATCGAACGCTGTCCGTTGGCGATACCTGTCACAGCCTGAATGTTCAGTTGTCCGTCTGTGACAGGGAGCTGAACGGTTTCTGTTGCATTGAGCCGGGTAAGGTTCATCATCTGTAACATGCCTTCCATCTTGATGGAACAGCGCGGTGCATTTCCGACGGTGACGGTGACTTCATACAGACCTGTCGGCAAATCGACATTGAATGTATTGGAAGCATCATCAGAAGTGAACTGAACGGCATCACTTCCCGCACCGCTTCCGCCTGCATTGACATCGGAAACGTTTCCTGTCTGGGTGAAGCCGTAGCCCAGCGAACTGCTGTAGGCGGTAGAAGCGGTGACTCCGGTATAGCCGGAAGTCGTTCCATCACCGCCGAAGTCAAACTTCCAGTTGGCCGTAGCTGCGGATGCTGTCATTGTGCTGGCAAGTCCGGCAGGAACAGCAGGAATTGCCATGGCACAGGCCACCAGCGCACTGATGATTTTTTTTCGTAAATTTTTCATGAAAGTCCTCCTTTTAATTTATTTATACTCTTTCTAAATGATAAAATTTATGAACGATTCGTGTCTTTATTGTATATTTTACCGGAAATCTGGAAGGATTTCAATGATTAATTATCTGGAAAACTTAATTTTAATCTCTGATTTATAACGTTTTCGGAATTATTTTTCATGAAAATATGAATAATCAATACATTTTGAATAGTTTTAAAATTAATTCATAATTTATCTATTTTTAATCAATAATAATTTCTGCGCTCTGGAGAGCTGTTTGATTTCGTATTCTCTCCGGAGCGCATCAGATTTGGAATCATATTCTTCTGTGTAGATGAGTTTTACCGGACGTCGCGAACGGGTATATTTTGCGCCCTTTCCGGAATTGTGCGCCCGAACACGCTTTTCGGGGCAGGTCGTCCAGCCCGTGTAAAGTGTTCCGTCAGCACATTCCAGAATATACACATAATTCATGCAAAATCCGTCCCGAAATTGGTTGTAATCGGCTTATGAGCAGTCAGGCTCTTGTGAATGTCCAGAATCCTTTGATTAGAACTTCCGCGGAACAGCAGATTCAGGCTTTTCTTGGATTCGATGAATTTGCCGTCTACAAGCCAGTCCGTGACTTCCAGCAAATCGCCGTAATGATTTTTAGCATCCTGATTCTTGACAAGATATTCCA
>SVNI01000033.1 GCA_015066975.1 Ruminococcus sp.
ATTACGTTCAGAAATCCCTGAAACTCCTCGCCCGTGAGGAATACGGAAACAAAAAATTAAAATGTGCTCTCTTTCCCGATTTGTTTAAAGAATCCAGTCCCGATGATGATATTAAAAAATTCAAGAGCATTGTGCTCCGCAACGGCGGTGATGACTATTACGGTACAAAATTCCGTGATGCCTTTATTCAGAAGCTCATCTCCGGCAGAGCTGTCAGCACACAGAAATCACAACCGGCTGTCGGCTTTCTGAACGGCGAATTCTCCGGGGTGTATAATCTACAGGAAGATTATTCCAAGCATTATATCGAATCACATTACGGTGTCCCGGATGATGATGTCATCATGGTAAAAACAGAAGAAATAGAAGAAGGCACTGACGAAGATTATGCTCTGTTTGAAGAACTTTCCGATTTCGTCAACAGTGCGGATTTGTCAGATGATGCCGTGTATGCCGAATACTGTCAGAAAATGGATATCCAGAGCCTGATTGATTATTTCGCTTCGGAACTCTGGATTGAAAACAATGACTGGATTGATGTCGGAAACAATTACCGTCTCTGGAGAAGCCGGAACATCACGAACCAGCCCTTTCAGGACGGCAAATGGCGGTGGGCGGTCTATGATACGGAATATTCCATGGGCTGTGACCGTCAGGGCGAACCGGAAGGCCGTTCCCGTCTGCTCAGTGCCCTGATAGAAAAGCGTTACTGCACGGGTGCGAACTTTTTCGTTCAGCCCCTGATGCAGAATGAGGATTTCCGGAAACAGTTTGTCATCACGTTCATGGATTTATGCAACAGCTGTTTTGAAACCGAACACGCGCTTTCTGTGCTGGATGACATGTATCAGAATGACTATGCCCCGATTCTGAATCAGGGCTTCCGCCGGACAGGCCCTGACTGGCGCATTGATTCTGATGAAAACATGACAGCCTATACTGAAAAAATTCTGGGCTATGAAAAGACTTTTATCGAAGGGCGCACAGATGCCTGTATTGATATGCTGACGGACTGTCTCGGCCTGAGCGGTGAAACGGCGGAAATTACGGTTTCTGTCGATAAGCCGGAACTCGGCACAGTGCAGATTAACACCGTCCTGCCCGACTGGAAAGCAGAATCTTCATGGACGGGCATTTACTTTACAGATTATCCGATAACTTTAACAGCAGTTCCGGCGGAAGGATGCACCTTCACCGGCTGGACAGGCGCAGGCCTTTCCCCTGCTGAATCCGGAAATCTGACCATCACCGTGCCTGTCACGCAGGCCTTACACTTGACAGCTTCTTTCTCTTGAGAATTTGCACATTCGCAAAAAAACCGCCATCAGGCGGTTTTTTTGTCGTGTTGGATAATTTCTGCTTTGGGTGAAAGCAGGGGGTCTTCAAATTCTTTGAGGGCTTCGCTGATTTTATCGCGCGATTTCAGAAAGGCAGAAACGACAATCGGGTCGAAATGCGTTCCCTTTTCTTTCTGGATGATTTCATAGGCCTGTTCAATGGTCATAGAGCCTTTATAGCATCTCTGGGAGACAATAGCGTCAAAGACATCTGCAACAGCCATGATTCTGGCGCAAAGCGGAATATTATGCTCGGCGATTCCCTGCGGGTAGCCTTTGCCGTTCCACCATTCGTGATGGCCGTATGCCATTTCTACAGCAATATCCAGATAGCTGAAATGTCCTAATGATTTTTCGGCATGGAGGAGCAGTTTTCTGCCCTCTGTGGTATGGCTTTTCATGATTTCGTATTCTTCATCAGTGAGTTTGCCTTGTTTTTTGAGAATGGCATCGGGGACATGAATTTTCCCGATATCATGCAGAGGGGCAGCCACGACCATATCTTTGATATACTGGTCAGTGAGAATGCTCTGATACCAGCCGTCTTCGAGGAGCTGTTCTGCGATAATCTGGACATATTTGGCAGTTCTGCGGATATGTCCGCCGGTGCTTTCGTCGCGGTTTTCGACGATATCGGCGAGTGTGACAATGACATTATGCTGCATTTCCAGCAAATCACGGTGTATGTGGGCGTTCCGGTTTCCGACGAGAATGAGGATAATAACTGTCAGGGTGACAGCAAAGCCAATCATACTCACCATGATGCTTTCCAGCAGGGCGATTTCCCGGAAGTTATCTTCATTGATATTATAATAGGAATACACTGCTGCGACAAAGCCGTACATCAGGATACCAATCACATAGAGCAGAGCGCGTTCCCATTTTTCGAGTCTGCGGTAATGCATTTCTTTCCGGAAGTTTTTTCTCCAGTCACGGCCGGAAAAGACGAAATAAATCAGCAGTGCGCCCAGCACCAGATACAGCCCCATAGAATAGAGTTCCACTGCGCTCTGATTCAGATGCAGAACCGTCACGGGGAGGGTTTCCATAGGCATCAGGAAGCCGTAGCAGATACCGGCAATGGGGATAAACTGCAAAGTTTTCAGAATTTTTCTTTTCTGATGTTTCTCTGTCAGATAGCAGTATACCGCCATGCAGATGCCAATCATGACAGAACCGGCAACTGTTCCTTCCAGCAGGCACAGTGCTGTGATTATCAGATAAGAGACAGCGATAAACACAAACTGCGGATTCACGAACTGTTCCGGGGAAGATTTCTTCATAGGCGGAATCAGGAAGATATACCTTGAAATCATCATCATGGTAATGAAATCGAGAGTTAATTTTGCACATTCATAAATGTGCGTTTGCATATACATCACATCCGTAAATATCATATTTAATTCTACTGACAGTTTTATTATAGCATATTGTTTTCAAAATTGCAAGAGAAAATTTACAGTTTATTCATAATATAAAAAATTCTGACAAGCTCTTGCATTTTCTTGTAAAATATAGTATAATAAACATGTGTGTGATGCAATTACTGATGGAGCTGATGTTACATGCTGAAACAGATACTGTCCCCCGGAACGTGTGCCGACTGCCGTATGTGCTGTGTTTTCGACTGTTATGATGTCTGGAATACCCCCGTCATTCTGCCGGAACTCCGGAACAAAATTCAGAAAATCCTGCCGGATGCCGAATTCCTTTCCGCCGGAACGGAATCTTACCGTTTCCGGATGCATCCGGAATGCGACAGTTTCGCCTGTCCCCTGCTGAATCCGGAAAAAGGCTGTCTGCTCGGCGACGAAAAGCCGTTTGACTGCCGGATATTTCCGTTCCGGCTGATGCATCTGGATGACAGCACTGTGATAGCCGTTTCTCCGCTCTGTGATGCGCTCACGCAGTATTCCCTGAAAACTCTGCTGAATTTCGTCAAAGCCGAACTCGCAGAGAAATTATTCACCTATGCCGAACAGCATCCGGATGTGATTCATGTCTATGACCCGTTGTATCCGGTACTGTTATGGAAGCCTATGAAATTTTAAATATTCTGGAGGAAAAGTTTTATGTCAAATCAAAGCTATGAAAGCCCGTTCTGCACCCGGTATGCCAGCAAGGAAATGCAGTATCTGTTCTCTGCTGACAAGAAATTCACGACCTGGCGCAGACTGTGGGTTGCTCTTGCAAGAGCCGAAATGAAACTTGGTCTGAACATTACTCAGGAACAGGTTGACGAACTCGAAGCCAATATTGAGAATATCAATTATGAAGTCGCATCTGAACGTGAAAAGCTTGTCCGTCATGATGTCATGGCACATGTGTATACTTACGGTCAGGTATGCCCGAAATCTGCCGGAATCATCCATCTTGGAGCGACTTCCTGCTATGTCGGCGACAATACAGATATTATCATCATGAGGGATGCTCTCGAAGTTGTCAAAAGAAAGCTTGTGAAAGTCATCTCCCAGCTTGCGAAATTCGCCGATAAGTACAAGGCTCTGCCGTGTCTGGCTTATACGCACTTACAGCCTGCACAGCTCACGACCATCGGCAAGAGAGCGACACTCTGGTGCAATGAATTACTGATGGATTTGGAAGACCTTGATTTCAGAATCAAGTCTCTGAAACTGCTCGGCTCTAAGGGCACGACAGGCACACAGGCTTCTTTCATGGAATTATTCCACGGCGATACAGACAAAATCAAGAAGCTGGAAGAACTCATCGCCGAAGAAATGGGCTTTGATGCCGTTGTTCCGGTATCCGGACAGACTTATTCCAGAAAAGTCGATTATCAGGTATGCTCTGTACTCGCCGGAATTGCACAGTCTGCAAGCAAATTCTCGAATGATATCAGACTGATGCAGAGCTTCAAGGAAATGGAAGAACCGTTTGAAAAAAATCAGATTGGTTCTTCTGCAATGGCATACAAGAGAAACCCCATGCGTGATGAGAGAATCACTTCTCTTGCAAGATATGTGATGTGTGATGTGCTGAATCCTGCCTTTACTGCCGGTACACAGTGGTTTGAAAGAACACTGGATGATTCTGCTAACAAGAGAATTTCCGTTGCAGAGGCATTTCTCGGTGTGGATGCGATTCTGAACATCATGCTCAACGTCACTGACCCTGAAAACGGCCTTGTTGTTTATGACAAGATTATCACTCGCCGTGTGATGGCAGAACTGCCGTTCATGGCTACTGAAAATATCATGATGGATGCCGTGCAGAAAGGCGGAAACCGTCAGGAACTGCATGAAAAAATCCGGGAACTCTCCATGATTGCCGGAAAGCGTGTCAAGCAGGAAGGTCTTGACAATAATCTTTGTGAATTAATCCTTCAAGAACCCATGTTCATGATTACCAGAGAAGAACTCGACGCTATCATGAAGCCGGAAAACTTTATCGGCAGATGCCCCCAGCAGGTAGAAGAATTTATCGCAAACTGCGTTCAGCCTGTTCTGGATGCCAACGGCGTTTCTGACGACAAAGCCGAAATCAATGTATAATCTAATCAGGAGATGACAGTATTATGAAAAGAATTGCAAGTTTTTCCGTGAATCATGATATTCTGGACAAAGGCATGTATATTTCCAGAAAAGACGGTGACGTTATCACTTATGATGTACGCATGAAGAAGCCCAACAATCCGGAAAATGATTATATCTCCCCTGCCGGTGCGCATACGATTGAGCACCTTATGGCAACTTTCATGAGAAACAGCGACTATACAGACAGCATTATCTATGTAGGCCCTATGGGATGCCAGACCGGCTTCTATTTCCTCACCCGTGATGATGTTTCTCCCGAAACGGCTATCAAACTCGTGCAGGACAGCCTTGTCTTTATCCGTGACTTTGAAGGCGAAATGCCCGGCGGAAAACGCATTGAATGCGGTCAGTACCTCCTGCATGACATTCCGGATGCGAAAAAAATCGCTTCTGACATGATTCAAGTTCTGAAAGACTGGACTCCCGAAAAACTCACCTATCCGGAATAATCATGCAGAATCAGCAGAATTTAAGCTATCGTGTCGCCCTCGGCGGAATCGTATCTTCTTTCTGTCTGCTGAGCATGTTTCTGACGGGGGTCTTTCCCCTGCTGTATCTGGTGCTTCCCATGCTTTCCGGAATTTTACTGCTGATTGTTGTCATGGAAGTGGGCATTCAGTGGGCATGGGTCACTTATACGGCAGTGGGTCTGCTCTCGCTCTTTGTCACTTACGACAAAGAAGCCTCTCTGATATTTATTCTGTTCTTCGGATGCTATCCCCTGATAACCCATTATCTGAAAAAAATCAAGCCGCACACCGCACAGATGCTCCTGAAACTGGCATTGTTCAATATCAGCATGATAATCTATTTCTATCTCAATACTTACCTGCTCGGAATGCAGGAACTTCTGGAAGAACTACAGCATTACGGCAGACATGCCGGAAAAATCATGCTGTTGGTTCTCAATCCGTTTTTTGTCATGTATGACAACTCCCTTGACGGCCTGTGCGAACTCTACATCCGGATGCTCAAACCCAGAATTACGGGCAGGAAAGTCTGAAAATTCTGTCGACTGTTCCTTGACATCATCCGTAAAATGTGCTATAATATTACAAGTACAGGGGAAGGGGCGCTTCCGTCCTTTCTCTGCCATGAAAAATCTATTCCAACGGAGGTCTGAAATGAAAAGACTGGTTACAAGAAGCGACTTTGACGGCCTTGTCTGCGCCATGCTTCTCAGAGAATTAAATTTGATTGATGAGATTAAATTTGTCCACCCCAAAGACGTGCAGGACGGAAAAATTGACATTTCCGAAAACGATATTACGACAAACCTGCCTTTTGACAAAAGAGTCGGCCTTGCCTTTGACCATCACGAGAGTGAATTAATCAGAAACAAGCTGGAAGACTATAAAGACAAATATATTATCGACGGAGATGCCAAATCCGCCGCGCGTGTGGTGTATGACTACTACGGCGGAAAGAAAACGTTCCGCTATGTGTCCGAAGAAATCATGACTGCTGTTGACAAGGGCGACAGTGCCGATTTCACCGAAGATGAAATTCTGCACCCCACAGGCTGGGTGCTGATGAATTTCCTCATGGATGCGCGTACAGGCCTTGGCAGATTCCATAATTTCAGAATCTCCAACTATGATTTGATGATGATGCTTATCACCTACTGCGTGAATCACAAAATTGACCAGGTGCTTCTGCTTCCGGATGTCAAAGAACGTGTTGACCTGTATTTTGAACAGCAGGAACTATTCAAGGCGCAACTGGAGCGCATTACCAGAATTGACGGAAAAGTTGCCGTCATTGACCTCCGCAACGAAGAAACCATCTATGCCGGCAACCGCTTCATGGTCTATGCCATGTACCCGCAAACGGAACTTTCTGTACATGTTGCATGGGGTTTCCGCAAGCAGAACACAGCCGTGATGATTGGCAAATCCATCATCAACCGCAATTCCAAATTCAATATCGGCGAACTCTGCCTGTCCTACGGCGGGGGCGGTCATGCCAATGCCGGCACATGCCAGCTTGACAATGACAAAATTGATGCCGAACTTCCTGTGATTCTGGACAAGCTCAACGGCAGAATCTGAAAGAAATCATCATGAAAAACAAGCTCGAAGCCCTGCGCATACAGAAAAAATATACACAGCAGACCGTCGCGGAAGCCCTGAGCCTTCCTTTAAGCACCTACCGCCAGTATGAAAAATGCGAACGCAAAATGAAACCCGAAACTCTGTTTCTTGTTGCGGATTTCTATGACGTGACCATTGACGAAATCCTGATGCACCGTCTGCCGTCACGCTATATCAGCGTATCGGCGGACGAAAAGAAAATGCTCACCAGATACGAATCCCTGACCGAACGGGACAAGCATCTTATCCGGGTGATGCTGGAGGAACTTTCCGTGCCGGATGCCGGCAGTATCTCCATGCAGAAAAATCCGGATTTCCGGATAGCAAACCGCAGTTCCGGCACAGACAGCGAGCTTCCCTCTGATTTTCTGAAACTTCTGGAAGACCTGCCGGATGTGCCTGAAGATACCTGACCTCTCTCCCAAAGAAAGAATTTTAGCAATTTATGAATTACGGAATCTATAAACAAGCCCGGAACGCTTCATGAAACTGTCTGCTTGACTGTAATGTCCGTGCCCTGCCGATTTATCCTGTCCCCATGATACACTCCTATCAGATACACTGCAAGCATATGGACAGCCTGAAAATCGGCGGAAAATCCGGCATGATTTTTCATTCAGAAGAACAGACGGTCATTCTCATCAATCAGGAAGAAAGCGAACTGCGCCAGCGGTTCACCATGATGCACGAGCTGGGACATTTTCTGCTTGGGCATCTGGGGGATATTCCGTTTTCGCGCTGTGAGGATGACTGCCGGCCGTCGGAAGAACAGGCGGCGGACAAATTCGCCATAGACACGCTCGCACCGGCCTGTGTCCTGTGGGGGCTTGGCATCCGCACGCCCGAAGAAATTGCCGAAACCTGTCAGATTTCGATAGAAGCGGCGACATTCCGTGCGGAACGTCTGCGGCTGCTCTGTCAGAGAAACAAGTTTCTGACCCATCCTCTGGAACGGCGCGTATATGCACAGTTTCTGCAATACATCCGCAAAAACAGAAAAGCACCGCCATGAATTTTTATATCTTACAGAAAGGAATATTTATCTATGAAAATCGACAAAACAAACTCTGTTATAAAATCAGAATATGCCCAAAGAATCCGTGCCATGCTTGCAGATGAAAATTTTCTTTACCGCCGGGGCAATATCGTATGGGTGCAGATTCCCGAAGAATGGAAAGGCAGTACGCACATTCAGTCGGGTATCCGCCGTGGGGTTATCTTCTCGAACGATGTCAACAATCTGTTTTCGGATTTGATTTATATCATTCCCTGTTCACGGAAGAAAAAGCACATGAAACTGCATGTGAAGCATCATGACCAGTATATTCTGGCAGAACAGATTATTCCGATTGATAAATCATGGATACTGACTGACAGGGGCATTGAAAAACTGGACAGGCTGACGCTCAGGGAAGTGGAATCCAATTTCATGAAACAGTTTGGCCTGAAAGATTTGATGGCATCGTGATTTTCATTCTACATAATTCAAAACGGCAGAAAGGAGAGAAAGCACATGGGGTTTGAAATTTCCATGAAGAAGGCAGGGGCATATGACAAGAACACGATACTGAATCAGGGGTATACGAAGCCGGCCTACGATTCGTCGAATGTGAGGAATGCAGGAGAAATCCGCCGGCCGGCGGTACAGCCGACTGCTCCGGTGAGCCGGCCGGCGGTACAGTCCTCTGCTCCGGTGAGCCGTCCGACTCCGGTACAGCCCTCTGCTCCGGCAAGTCGTCCGACTCCGGTACAGTCCTCTGCTCCGGCAAGTCGTCCCGCCCCTGCCCCCGTGATTCCTCCCCTCCCGGATTCCAGTACTCTGCTCCGGCGAGGTCAGAAATTCACTGTCGCAGATAAAAACGGCTCTGTCCCCTCCGCCCTGAAACTGAAGCTCGACTGGAATGTCGCTAACCCCCAGTGCGATTTGGATGCCTCTGCTTTCCTGCTCGCCGAAAATGAAAAAGTCCCCGGCGAAGACTGGTTCGTCTTCTACGGCCAGCCTGTCAGCCCTGACAACAGCATACGCTATTCCGGCAACACCGGAACAGGCGCAGAAATGCTCATCAATCTGAATCAGATTCGCCCCGATATCCAGAAAATCGCCTTTGCCGTCACTATCTACGAAGCCATTCAGCAAAGACTGCATTTCGGCATGGTGCAGAACGTTTCCGCGCGTATCTTCAATCAGATGAATGCTACCGAACTCGCCCGAATCGAACTCACCGACTGCACCGCTGGTGTCACTGCACTGGTCGTCGGCGAACTGTACCGCTATAAAGGCGCATGGAAATTCAATGCCGTCGGTTCAGGCGTTGCCAGAGATTTGGCCGGATTCTGTGCCATGTACGGTATCGAAGCCGAATAATCCCCCCAAGAAAGGAGCTTTTCTCTTATGATTACTTTTGAAACCCTTAACGAACTCACCCTGAAAGTGACCTGTCAGGGAAGCCGTGATTATATCTTCTCGAAAATGGGCGCATTTGTTGCCGGCGAATGCTACGGCGACAAAAACTACAAATTCACGAAAGTCATGCTTGGACCTGAAGAAAATTTCGGACAGGCTCTGCTCGGACAGCTCGGCAGACGGTTCACAGGCGAAAACCTGCCCCTGATGAAAGTCGAATTCGACGGCGATTCTGTCACTTATTATGCCAATAATCAACAGCATGTGCTGGTATATCATCTCCAGAACGGCGAACAGATTTCTATCGAAAGCGAAAATATTCTTGCTTTCACACATGACTGCAAATACGGTGTGCGCTTTATGGCACAGGGTGTTATCTCCCAGAAAGGCCTTGCAACTTCCACGCTCACCGGACAAGGCCCTGAAGCCTATGTAGCCATCCTGATTGACGGAAACCCTCTGGTTCTGAGCAATTCCCAGAGCCGGACAACTATCGAAGCCGACCCGGATGCCGTTGTCTGCTGGATTGGCGGTGACCCTGAAATCCGGACGGATTTGTCATGGCGGAATCTTATCGGGCAGGCTTCCGGCGAATCCTACATGTTTGAATGGAAAGAACATAACCCGGCGATTGTCCTGATTCAGCCTATGGAGCGCACTTCCGGCGTTGATGTTTCCATGGACGGCAGAAGAAGCGGAAGCAGGCCTTCTTCACAGAGTTCTGTCAGCGCACGGCAGAGCGCAAGCGATTTGAATAATCTGCTCCGGAATCTCCGGTAACTTCACAAATCAAACAGCTCTGCTGAGGAATGCCGTCAGCAGAGCTGTTTTTCAGAAATGTTTTTCCGGAAAAATGACAGGTGTTTCCAGATGGGCACAGATAATTTTCTTCTGTTCGGGATAATGCCAGCTTTTCGGGATTCCCAGCAGTTTTCCAAGTGCGGTGTCCGGAATATTGATTCCCGACCCTGCACAGGACAACTGCAATCCGCCGGACATTCTGGGGTTGATTTCCAGCAGATAAATTTTATCCTGATATAACCGGAATTGCAGATTGAACGGCATTTGCAGATGCATTTTCTCTGCCATGCGCCGGGACAGTTCCGTCACTTCCGAATTGAACCGGATTTCTGCAAATCTTCCGCCTGTTTTATAACGGGGAATCACAATCAGGCCGGAATCTGTATCCAGACAGTCAGCACTGATTTCCGTGCCGTCCAGATAGGGCATCAGCAGAACGGGAACGGAAAAATCATATTCCGACAGAATTTTCAAGGCCGTTTCCGGATGAATTTTGGTATTCGGGGGATTCAGCAGAGCCTTGATTGTCTGTGTAGATTCATCCAGAACACGGAAACTTCTTGCACCCTCATCCTGTGCGAGCTTATAGCAGATTCTGGCATGGTGCGCTTTCAGCTTCTGATACCCTTCCCGGAATTCTTCCACGGAATGTGCAAGCACATAATCCGGAATCAGTTCCGGAAAATCCGGCCTGAAAAATTCATATGTCTGAATTTTATCGTCTAAGATTTCGGCAAGTTCCGGGTTCGCATCTGCAAAGAGCTTCACGCCGATTTCTGTAAACTTCCCGGCATGTTCCGTGATTTCTTTCAGAAATCTTCTGGGAACGAAGACATCAACCTGCTGTTTCCGGCAGAATTCCAGACAGAAATCAAGATACTTCTCTGCTGAAATCCTGTCCGGTTCGGGAAAGAACGCATCACAGGCGAACTGATACATTGCCATAGGGTTGGTGCTTGTGCCGATAAAGCGGAAATCCGGATTTTCTTTTTTCATCAGATTTATCAGATGATAGGCCGTTGTAAACCAGTGATTAAACCAGATAGTTTTCATTCTGCATTTTCTCCTTTGTGATGTTTTTTCTTATGATAGCATATTTTTCCCGATTTGTCAAGACAGGAAAAAGCACTGCTGAACGCTGATTCAGCAGTGCATTTTCGGGAATGAGAACTATTATTGATTGAGAAGAAGCTTTTTGAGAAGAATCAAATCATAGATATTGACAATGCCGTCATTGTTGAGGTCAGCGTTCTGGCTCTGTGATTTGGTGAGCGTTCCGGATTTGAGCAGATATTTCTGCAATGTAATGACATCCGGGAGACTGACGGAATTATCCTGATTGATATCACCAGTAATTTTTTCCGGCTGAGTGGTTGTCGTTGTCGTAGTGGTTTCGGGGGCTTTTGTTGTGGATGTGCTTGTAGATGTGGTTGTTGTCGTCGTAGTAGTGGTTGTTGTTGTCGTTGTTGTCGTGGTGGTTGTGGTTTCGGTCATGGCTTCCCACTTCTGACAATCGTTATTCGTATTTTCCCACTGCTGAACATTCGCACCGGATGCCTTGCTTGCACTGCCGATTTCTACCAGACAAGCATCTTTCGACGCTCTTGTCATAATTTGATAGCTTCCGTCCGGATTCTTCGAGAACTTGAACAGCATCATGCTGTCTTTTGTGGAATACGGCACAATGGCAATATTTCCGCCGTTGCTTCCGCTCATGGCTTTGAGCACATAATTGGAATCGGCAACGCTCCGGATATAGTAATAATTTCCGCCTCCGGAAAATGCCTGCAATGTCCATTTCTGACTGTTGAAATGTCCGGTTGACCACTGCTGAACATTGGTATTTTCGGCCATGTTTCCGGCTTCAATATCCATCACCATGCCGGAGTTGACGTTCTGGAATTCATACAGAACATTGGTATTCATAGCGCATCCCGGATTTGTGACAGATTCTAAAATCCAGTCCTGACAGTTTGCGCCGTTGATTTCCCACTGCTGAACGTTATCGCCTGAACCTGTTCCGGCGTTGGCGATTTCGACAGCAGATTTGCATCCGGAAATCTTGGTTCTGATTTTGTAAGAGCCGTCGGCATTCTTAGTGAGCATGAATTTCTGGTTATCACCGCCGTTATACTGATACAAATCGACATTTGTGCCGTTGGCGTTTTTTTTGCCGGCAACATCAAGCACATAAGTACCGCCGTCACCGACTGCGGAAACCAGACTGTAATAGCCGTCGCCCTCGTCGATAAATTTCCAGATATCATGGGTCACGCCGTCCGCCGTGCCCCACTGCTGAATATTTGTGCCGTTTTCGGCTTTTGCGCCTGCAACCTGCATATACAGACCGGAATTGACGTTCTTGATTCTATAAGTTGCGCCGTTTGCGAAACTGGAAGCTGTCACAGCCGAAAAATCGACTTTTCTCAGGAAAGGAGATTCATACTTTGTGGAAATCCAGCCGGAGAAATCAGAATCCGTGATATACTTCATCTGGCTTGCTTTGGTGCAGTCTCCGGAGTAGGCAGTACAGAAAGCTTTCGTATCTGTATTTTTAGTATTATAGGCATCAAGAAGCTCATAGCCGTAATTGGACTTGTTCGGATACCATGTACTTGTAGTTTTCGGCGAAAAGCTGATTTTGGAGGGAGTGCCGTTAAGTGTCTCGGACAGATAGGAATTGGAATCACGGCACGGGTCAGAACCTCCGCCCATCATAAGAGCCTGCTGTAAGGAATAGCCGTTGAAATAGTTGTTTTCTGATACAAAATTAGAGCCGTCACCGCCGATGATACCGCTTGTACCAGAACCATTGGAACTTTTTCCATAGGCGGAATAATAGTTATTATACACATGCGCCGAACCGTTGCCGAGCTGGGGGCATCTTCTGACATTTTCATCCCACCAGTTATAGAGCAGGGTTGTGCGGTCACGGGTGATTTCATCATTCTGCGTACCGTAAGCAACTGTCCAGTATCTGTGCTTGAGATGACAGTAAGAGATAGTCACATAGTCAGGTGAACGGAGTCTGTCTTTGGCATCACGATAGGATTCATAAGGCGTATTAATCCAGATGAATTTTCCAACTTCGTCCTGACCGTTTCCGGTTCTGTCATAAGTAAGCTGGGATTCAAAATAGATATGGTCAATCCAGATTTGTCTTGATGACCAGATATTAATCAGAATTCGGTTTGGTGTGTTTTTGGCTACCATTTTCAGGTTGCGGAAAACGATATTGTCAGAAGGGGAATCATCTTCCGCACCATAAGCATCATTGGTACGAAGCTGACAGTCATAGATTGTGTGACTGCCGTAGCATCCGACAATCGTTTTATTATCCCGAATGCGGGTATTGCCCTTGCTTTGCATGTCGATATCGCCGGTGATGACAATGGTCTGTGCGCCAACGGAATCGAGCTGTTTTACTAAATCATCGGCTGTCGATACATAAACGACCTCGCCGAGCAGACCGCCGATTGTGCCGGCTTTTTCGCCGGAAGATGTCATAACATCACCTGCATAGCCTTCCAGACCGTCGAGATTTAATTTATATTTCTGATAATCGGCTTTGGAATAGCTGGAAAGGCTGAATCCTGCGCCGTCGGTATAGGTCAGCGATTTGGACGAATCGGCATTGCTGGTGATTTTATAATACAGGGCATAGCCGTCAAAATCGTTCTGGACGGCTTCGATTTTCCAACGCTGATTTGCGCCGTCAGTATCAGCAGAGAGCGTGACGGATGTGCCGGAAGCGGTCAGCACATAGCCATTGGAAGCATTGACAATCTCGAACACGCCGGAACTGATATAGTTCACCGTCCATTTTTCGGCGGTTGTGCCGTTCTGTTCGGCAGGTATGAGAGACGTTCCGGAAGCGTTTACATTCTGATTGGTATCGAACATGCCAAGCCGGAAGTACTGGAGCGGATAAGAAACCGCTGCTTCTGCGGTCATCTGGCTTTCTGACGGGACGACAGCACACATGGCGCACCCCATCAGGGAGGCTGTCAGGACAGACAGCATTTTTTTCATATATCGCATAAAAAATTCCCCTTCTCAAAATTTAAGTTTTTCTATTTCTGAACAATTTATGAACTGATATTATCATATCACAAAATTTGTGGGAAATCAATGTTTTTTTTTCTTCTGTTTATTGCAGATTTGATTTTTCATTCCTGAAAAAACTTGCAGAAAAAGCACTGCCGGATGACAGTGCTTTTTTGATTACAATAACGGATGCTGTTCAAACTCCCAGCTTGTCTCGAAGCTGTTCCAGTCCTCACGGCAGAGCTGAATATTTTCTTCCACAAGCTTCTGAATCTGGTCGGAATCGGTTTTCAGATACGGCAGATATTTCAAATCCCGTGTCTGAATATTCATAGTCGGATTCCGGAGATATAATAAATATTCGGCAGGCTTACTGCAAAGAAATGCAAGCAGGGCATTCTGTTCCTGTTCGGAATCGGCAAACAGGCAAGAACCGGCCACATCAAACAGGAATCCGGCCGGATTTTTCCGGAAACTCGGCGATTTTGCAATAAATGTCCATGTTATCGCCGGGCGGAAATAATACTGCTTGTTCTTGAGCCGTCCCCCTGCATGTTGCAGATTCAGCTTTTTATGAAAAGCAAGCAGTTCTTCTCCGCCGTTCTTATAATTCAGCACATGCATGTGATTGCCGTACCATTTGCGGTAGCCCCCGCCCTTGTGATAGGGAAACCATTTTTTCCCGCTTCTGACTGCCTGTTCCTGATTTTCTGCATGAAAGCAGATATTCTGATAGCTGACTTCATACCAGAAACGGACAAATCTGGAATTGTCCGAAGTCGTGATACCCTGTTTCGGTTCAGCAGAATCGCCGAGTTTCGGCATCTGAAATAATTGCAGAACTGCTTCGGATGCCCAGTAAATCACAGGGCTGTCAGGAATCCGGAAAAACTGTTCCTGTGCGATAACATAACGTTTTGCCCGGCCTTGCAGATAGGTATTTTTTTTCAGTTCCGTATCAGTTTCTTCACAGAGATGATAATAAATTCCGGTATCAGAAACAGGCGGACGTTTCTGCATGACCCAGCAGACGCTCTGCACAATAGTGCCGACATCCGCAGTATCGAACGCATACATGCCCAGATGGAGCAGATGCCGGATGACATGCGTTTGCAGAATTTTTTCTCTCAGAGATGTAAAAGCCGGAAGAAACAGCCAGTTCTGGATAGTCAGCATAGCACAGAAGCCGTTTTCTTCGGTCAGAGAAGAACAGCGTTCGATAAAGCAGGCATACAAATCACGCCAGCTATCGGGATATTCGGCCTTGACGAACCGAAGCAGGCTGTCAGGCATTCCGGAACTGCCCATATAGGGCGGATTGGTGATGACAATCTGATACTTCTGATGCAGAAGCGCATCTGTTTCCGGCCGGAACGAATTCCGCAGAAGTGAGCCTTCCGGCTCATTTTCCGGAAAAGAATGCAGATTCGGCCGGATTCCGGTTTTAAGAAAATCCGGGTCATGGCTGACTGCTTTCAGCAGAAGGGAAAATTCTGCAATTTGGCAGGCATGGCTGTCAAGTTCCAGACCAAAGAGATTCTTTTGCAAAATCAGCCGGACGGCGGTTTTGGCCGGAACGCCCTGCTTCTGATAGATTTTCAGGAACATGTCAAACGCTGTCAGCAGAATGTGGCCTGTTCCGGTGCAGGGGTCGAGCAGACGGATTTCTTCCGGCTTACAGGAGAAATTATCTTCCGGGTCTTTATCCAGCAGGTACGGCCATTCCCCCGGAAACATCCTGCCGAGGGAATTTTCAAGCAGACAGGCTGTTATCCATTCCGGCGTAAAGAACTGTGTCACGGCCGGAATTTCGTTTTCTGCAAACTGGGTATGTTTTTTATCACTGAAAATTTTATCTTTTTCATCTGCCTGATAATACTGATGCATCCAGCCGATAATCTGCACGGGATAATTTTCTTCTGTCAGGGATTCCTGTAGAATTTGTTCCAGTTGCGGACGGAGAAAGCGCACATCATCAGGAAAAAACCATTCCGGAACAAGCTGTTCCGGACAGAACGGCAGATTTTGTTTTTTCAGGCAGAAATCCGCCGTCAGATACATAAAGCTCTGCCATGCGGATTTTTTTTCAAGGCCTGCTTTGAGGAGCTGTTTTTTTATCCGGAAAGATGTGCTCCGCAAAGATTTTGTATTGATAACTGGTGCTGTTTGAGGAATCATTTAAAAATTCCCTTCATTTTTTTCTTTATCTCATGCTTGACAATTTTTCCGGCTATTTTTCTGGCTGTGCGGTGTTTCATCACAAATTCGCCTGTTTTGACAATTTTTTTCATATCTTTCAAATTCATGCATATCAGCTCCTTATCTGTCTTTGAAAATCACAATCGGAATCGGGGGGCAGTTCTGTCTGTTGACGAACGGCATTTCCACGACAGTATAGAAATTGCTGTCGAGGGTCGGCAGGAATTCCAGAAGCGCATCACGCTCCTGAAAGCCTGTTTCCCGTCCGTAGTAGAGAATCAGCGTCATGATGCCGTCAGGTTTCAGGAGCTGTAAGCCCTGCTGAATCGCCTGAATGCTGGATTCCGGATTTGTGAAGATATGATGGTTTCCGCCGGGAAGCCAGCCGAAATTGAACGTGATACAGGAAACTGTTCCCGGCTGGAAATAGTTCTGCATATTGGCATGGCTGTCGAGAATCACATCAAAATTAGCTTTATGATTCTGCAATAATAATTCTCTGGTGCTGTTCACGGCTTCCTGCTGAATGTCGAATGCTGTCACATGTCCGGCATCACCGGCGAGATTCGAGAGAAACAGCGTATCTCTGCCCCGTCCGGCGGTGGCATCAATGCAGATGTCTCCTTCTTTGACATGCAGTTCCAGAACGTGATGAATTATCTGCAACGCACTGAAATGTTTTCTGATTTCGGCCATAAGCACTCCTTAAGTTTAGTCTGCGATATAATTCTGATAAAATGTAATAAATTCCTGACGGGTATACAGCGGAATTCTGTCATAGAGTTCCAGCATCAGGCGGATTTCGGCAACGGTGCGCGCCTGCGAGTTCACACTTTTCTGCGGATTGAATTCAATATCCGTAAAATAATTATAATTTTTAATTTGCTGAATTTCGTCCAGCTTGAGCGATTCCAGCACAGCTCCGATATAGATGAAATCATAGAATGCGGTTTTCGGTTCGAGTGCCCATGTCATGCCGTTATGGTAAAAGGCTATGAGCTGACCGGATTCTTTCAGACGGGGGTCGGATTTGGCTTCACGGGGCGATTTCTGAAGTAAATCCTGATACGCTCCGCCATACTGGAAGACTTTGGAACTCTGAAAGACACATTCCAGAGGATAACCCTGATATTTCAGATTGAAGGCACTGAGTTTTCTGCCGAGTTCGTTCCGGCTTTTGGTGCTGACTTCGAGCGGACTGGCATCAGGGAAAGCCTGTTTCACGGCATTTTGCAGGCTGTCAGCATTTTTCTGTTTCTGCTGGAAGGACAAGCCGGAAATCCACTGGAATTCGATTTGTTTTGCGATAACTTTCTGATTCTGCGAAATGCAGAAAGCTGGTCTTACTGCCATAAAAATTCTCCCTTATCTGGATACAGAAAAATATTAATATTTCCGGATGATAACGCCGTCATTCTTCCAGATGCTGTTTTCCGGCACAACGCCCCGAACACAGCTTGTCGGGTAGACGTTGGAATTCTGCCCGATAACCGTACCCGGATTCAGGACACTGTTACAGCCGATTTCCACAAAATCGCCGAGCATTGCGCCCATTTTCTTGAGTCCGGTTTCGAGGGGTTCGCCGTCAGTCTTGACAACGACAAGAGTCTTGTCAGATTTCACATTGGATGTGATAGAACCTGCGCCCATATGCGAATGATAGCCAAGAATGCTGTCACCGACATAGTTATAGTGCGGTGTCTGAACGTTATCGAACAGAATCACGTTCTTTAATTCCACAGAATTGCCGATAACGCAGTTTTCCCCGATAAGTGCGCTTCCTCTGATAAACGCACAGTGACGGACTTCAGTATTCGCACCGATAATGCACGGCGCACCGATATAGGCACTCGGAAAGACTTTCGCCGTTTTGTGAATCCAGACGTTTTCAGATACATAGTCATATTCATCAAAACTGAGCTTGCTCCCCAGATTGATAATCATATTTTTGATGCCTTCCAGTGCTTCCCACGGATACTGAAACTGTTTCAGATAATCAGAAGCAAGGGTATAATTCAAATCATATAAATCTTGGATAGTGATATTCTGCATGGTAAAATCCTCCTGAAATAAAATTAATTTTCTTCTATGATAGCATTTTCTGAACCATCTGTCAAGGGTAATCCGGTCGATTCTTCCGAAGCAGAAGTTTCAGATTCTGTATTTTCAATAAAAACATCAAAATCGGCATAGCCGTCGATACCGTCCACATAGCCGGTGTTGCATCTCTGCCAGATGAAATAGTTTCCGTCGTAGTCGGTCTGTTCGGTGTAATGGGCGAGCCATACGGTATTGGAATCGGGATTCTCCCAGACGTTCTGGAGATAGAATTTGCTTGCATAGAGCATGGATTCATAGCCGTTTTTCTGCATCTGGTCGTTAAAGGCATTCCAGAGCAGATTCAAATCATGCAGATTGATGCCGTAATGCTGGAATTCTGTAAAGTCTTCCCAGTCGAAGGCAATGGGAAAATCGAGTTTTTCGCCGTTGAGACGCTGGGCAATCCAGTCAGCATCGGCACGGATTTGAGATTCATCATTATCGGCACTGTAGAAGTAGACTCCGACTTTCATGCCGGCTTCTCTGGCAGAATTGAAATTATATTCAAAATAGGAATCCTCCACAAGATTTCCCTCTGTGCTTTTACCGATTCGCATGATAACGAATTCACATCCGGCGCGTTTGAGGGCATCATAATCAATATAGCCCTGCCATGAGGAGACATCCACGCCGGCGAAGCTGTTGTATTTGGAGGCATACTGTTTCTTGAAATCTGCGAAATTGACGGATTCGCCGGAATAGGAAGAGGGCTTTTCATCTGCAACGGTGACTTCCAGACGGCAGGTAGACTGATTGCCGGAACTGTCGGTGAGATGGGCAGAAAGCATATAATTTCCGGGAACGGCAGTATCGACATCACCGTCATAAGTGAGTGTCAGGTTGGTGTCATAATTATCGCCGTAGCCGATTAATTCACGCAAATCGAATACTTCTCCGGTCTTGATATAGGCATTCTGGCCGTCATTGAGAATCAGGGGCGGAGTGGTATCTTTCACCTGATAGGTGAAAGTTTCTTCGCGTGTTTCCTGACCGTACAGATACGGGATAGTGATTTCAAACGTGCCGATTCGTCCTGTATCGACAGGGGCAGTTTCATCTTTAAGGGTAACGTTGGCAGAGGTGACGAAATCTGCAACGGTCATATTACTGTTGACTTCCACAACGGACTGGCAGTTGATGAAAACGGTTTCCGGGGCAGGGGGGTCTGTCGGGGGTTCTGTCCAGATGAATTCCGTTTCCGGTTCGGTTTCGGGGATGGTTTCGGGAACGGCTTCTGTTTCGGAAAATTCAGTCAGTTCTTCTTCAGAAGTGACTGTATTTCCGGCATTTCCGCACCCGGAAAGCAGAAGCATGAGACAGCAGGATACTATCACAGTATTTTTTAATTTTATCATAAATCAAAATTCCTCGTTTCAGATAATTACAGTGCAAGATACAGTGCCGGACGGATACCGCGTTCATAATTGGCATAGTGACCGAATGCAAATACAGAGCCGTCCGACCAGACGACCCCGAAATTATTGGGTTCATCTCCTGTTGACCGAAGCCACCACCAGCAGTTCTGTCTTTCCTGATAAAACGGAAGCAGGCTCATGAAGTCTCTCAAATCATGGCTGTAAGCGACGGCATGAACTTCTGCCGGAGTGGTTCTGTCGCCGTGGTCAGGCAGATAGCGGTATAACTCCTCCTGACTGAGCAGAAAGATTTTATCCTGTGTATAATTTTCGCCGATTTTACCGAAATTCCGGCAGTCGGGGGTAAAAATTTCGGCATTGATAATTTTCTGCTGTTCTTCGGGGGAAAAGGCATTCTGTAAAAATTCCTGATTGAGCCATTTCCGGAGCGTGCTTTCACTCCAGCTTGTATAAATGCAGTCAGGGCACATGCGCTTGGCATCCAGAACATAACGGCTTAACAGAAGGGCTTTTCCGGGGGTTTGTTCCAGAACGAGCCATTCGACGGGATTTCCGGCATAGTTTCCGAAAGTAATATATTCTCTCATAAAAAAATCATCTCCTGATATTATTATACACGAAAATCAGAAAAATTGCAATAGATTTCTGCAAATAAAAACAGAATCCGGCAAAATGCCGGATTCAGGAGCGTGATTTCTGTTTTTTTCTGATTTTTTCGCGGTACATGAGCTGGTCAGCACCATGAACAATTTGTTCCAAATCGGTATCAGGATTGAGCGTGACGGTATATGCGCCGATACTGGAGGAGACCTGATATTCCAGTCCGGATGACTGGTTATACTCTGAAAGATACTGCTGAATCCGGCTTTTCACTCTGGAGATGTCCATCTGTCCGGTAAAGACAGCGAGCATTTCATCACCGCCGAACCGTACACAGAGGGCATCATCAG
>SVNI01000034.1 GCA_015066975.1 Ruminococcus sp.
TTATAAGTATAAAGCCAGAGCTGACGATATGCCTTAGAACCTTCTCTGCCCCACCAGAACCAAGAGCCTTCTTCTCCGCCGTTGCCTTCTGCTTCGTGGAGTGGTCTCCAGAGCACCGGAATGCCTTTTTCCTGAAGAATCAGGAACTGTTCAGCGAGCGTATCCAGAGCCTGTGTATAGTAAGCATTTTCGTTTGTGCCTTCAGTAGCGGCCTTGGACGGAGAGAAATCGGTATTCTGGGAATAAGTAGTTGCATCCCATGCGATTTTGCTACCGATAGTGTAGCTTGCGAAATCGGTGGGCACATTCAGATGGAATGAAGCTGTTGCGATACCGTTTTTGGCAGCCCATGCGATAATTCTGTCAGTTGTGCCGTCGTCGCTTCCGAATGCCGGACAGCAGAAATTACCGTAGTCAAATCCGCGGATTGCCGGGAGCTTGCCGGTTTTTTCTTCGATATAATTGAATTCATATTCAAAGTCATGAGGGCCATAAGCATAGATTTCCTGCTGACCGGACAGAATATGTTCGCCGTAAACGCTGGAAAGATAGCTCATCAAAGCTCTTGCGGAATCGGTAGCATTGGCATCACAGGGAGCTGTCTGGGTAGCAACAATTTCAGGGCGAGCCTGCGGAACATAGTCACCAACTTTGATATAGTCCACCTGCATCCACCCCCAGCTTGCGGTGATTGTTACAGTATTTTCGCCGGCATTGAACGGTGCTTTTACGGTTGTTTCAGCGAATTCTTCAGTAGCTTCGACTGTAATGCTGTCAACAACTTTGTCATTGACCTTGATTTCTACGGGTTTGCTGCCGTAAGAACTTGCATAGCCAAGTGTCAGTCCGTAATTTCCGGCTGTTTCGAGATTTACTGTAAATGTAACAGAAGGCAGGACAGCACCGCTGTTATCCGTCAGGTTGACATAACCTTTGCCGGAATAGCCTTTCAGGGTTGTTGCGACTTCGCCAACACCGCCGATGACAGCATCTTCTGCTTCATAAGTTACAGTATCCACAGCATTTGCTGTGAAAGGGATTGCGCTCAGGCAGTTCAAAGCCATAGCAGCCGCCATGACACCGCCTGTCATTCTTTTTTTTGACATGATACATCTTCCTCCTCATTCGATAACATATACATAAAAATCCAGTATATATTTTATATTATATCACGGTCTGTAATTCTTTTCAAGGCATAACTTGTATTTTTATGCAAATTGCTGAATATCTTTGTTAATTATGCACAAATCTATAAAACAAAAAGAAGACAGGCAAAAGCCTGTCTTCTTTCTAAAACAAGAATAAAATTATTCGTTGATAGCAATAACGACACCGGAACCTACTGTTCTGCCGCCTTCACGGATAGCGAAACGCAGATTCTGTTCGATAGCGATAGGTGTAATCAGTTCAACGTCCATTTCAACGTTGTCGCCAGGACGGCACATTTCTGTACCTTCGGGGAGAGTGATTGTACCAGTAACATCAGTTGTTCTGAAATAGAACTGAGGTCTGTAGTTGTTGAAGAACGGTGTATGACGGCCGCCTTCTTCCTTCTTCAGAACGTAAACCTGACCCTTGAACTTGGTGTACGGATGGATAGAACCGGGCTTGCAGAGAACCTGACCTCTTTCAACGTCCTTTCTCTGGATACCACGGAGCAGAGCACCTACGTTGTCACCAGCTTCACAGAAGTCGAGAGTCTTACGGAACATTTCCAGACCAGTAACAACAGTCTTGGTCTTTTCTTCCTGGAGACCAACGATTTCAACTTCTTCGCCGACATTGAGCTTACCTCTTTCAACACGACCTGTAACAACAGTACCACGGCCAGAGATAGTCATTGTATCTTCGATAGGCATCAGGAAGGGCTTAGCATCGTCTCTTTCAGGAGTCGGGATATAGTTGTCAACAGCATCCATCAGTTCCAGAATCGGAGCATAAGCCGGGTCGCTGAGGTCATCCGGAGCTTCGAGAGCCTGGAGAGCAGAACCCTTGATAATCGGAATTTCATCACCAGGGAATTCGTAAGAAGACAGAGTTTCACGGATTTCCATTTCAACGAGTTCGAGCAGTTCTTCGTCATCAACCTGGTCAGCCTTATTCATGAAAACAACGATAGCCGGAACGCCTACCTGACGAGCAAGCAGGATGTGTTCCTTAGTCTGAGCCATAGGACCATCAGAAGCAGCTACTACGAGGATAGCACCGTCCATCTGAGCAGCACCGGTAATCATGTTCTTTACATAGTCAGCATGGCCGGGGCAGTCAACGTGTGCATAGTGACGTGCATCTGTTTCGTATTCAACGTGAGCAGTATTGATTGTGATACCACGTTCTCTTTCTTCCGGAGCTTTATCAATCATATCATAAGCTTCGTACTTAGCCTGACCCTTCATAGCGAGAGTCTTTGTGATGGCAGCAGTCAGAGTGGTTTTACCGTGGTCAACGTGACCGATAGTACCAATGTTTACATGAGGCTTGTTGCGCTCGAATTTTTGTTTTGCCATTGGAAGTTTCCTCCTTCTAATCAATCATAGAATTTTGTATTATCTCAACTGTTACCAGTTGCAGGATAATTATATTATAACACATTCGGAACAGAATTGCAAGTATTTTCCGGAAATTTACCTTCCAGAAAAATACTCACAAATTTATGCAATTCGCCGAATTTTTTAAATTAGCCCTTGTTTCTGGAGCTCATGATAGTTTCAGCAATGTTCTTCGGAACTTCTTTATAGCTGTGAGGTTCCATAGAATACTGACCGCGACCCTGTGTGTTGGAACGCAGATTGTTGGAATAACCGAACATTTCGGAAAGCGGAACAAGTGCGTCAACCTGAACAGTACCGGGACGTGTTTCCTGACCGAGGATTTCACCACGGCGGGAGCTGAGGTCACCAATGATATTGCCCAGATAGTCATCAGGAGCGATAACAGAAACTTTCATAATCGGTTCCATCAGAGCCGGCTGAGCCTTGCGCATCGCTTCCTTGAATGCCAAGAACCGGCAATCTTAAATGCCATTTCAGAGGAGTCAACTTCGTGATAAGAACCATCATAGAGTTCTACCTTTACGTCAACTACCTGATAGCCAGCCAGTACACCAGCCTGCATTGCGCCCTTGACACCGGCTTCAACAGCAGGGATGTATTCTTTCGGAACAGAACCGCCGACAACGGAGTTCTTGAACTCGAAACCCTTACCGGATTCGTTCGGCTCAACACGGATTTTAACATGACCGTACTGACCAGAACCGCCGGACTGTTTCTTGTACTTGTAGTCTACATCTGCATTGCTCTTGATAGTTTCCTTGTAGGATACCTGCGGAGCACCGACATCAGCTTCGACCTTGAATTCGCGGAGCAGTCTGTCTACAATAATATCCAGATGCAGTTCGCCCATACCTGCGATAATGGTCTGACCAGTTTCTTCGTCTGTCCATGTTCTGAAAGTCGGGTCTTCTTCGGCAAGCTTTGCCAGAGCCACACCCATCTTTTCCTGACCAGCTTTTGTCTTCGGCTCGATAGCCAGATTGATAACCGGTTCAGGGAATTCCATAGATTCGAGGATAACAGGATGATTTTCATCGCAGAGGGTATCACCAGTAGTGGTCTGCTTCAGACCGATTGCAGCAGCAATATCACCGGAGTATACTTTTTCGAGTTCCTTACGTGCATTTGCGTGCATCTGCACGATACGGCCGATTCTTTCGTGCTTGTCCTTGGTGGAGTTCAGAACGCCTGAACCAGCTTCCAGAACACCGGAATATACACGGAAGAATGTCAGCTTACCAACGAACGGGTCAGTTGCAATCTTGAATGCAAGAGCTGCAAACGGTTCGTTATCAGAAGAGGGTCTTTCTTCTTCTTCGCCTGTTTCGGGATTTGTGCCCTTGATAGCCGGAACGTCCAGCGGAGAGGGCATATAATCTACAATTGCATCCAGAAGCTTCTGAACACCCTTGTTTTTATAAGAAGTACCGCAGGTAACAGGAACCATTGTATTAGCAAGGCAGGATTTTCTGATGCAGGTCTTGATTTCATCAATTGTGAGTTCTTCACCTGCAAAATATTTTTCCATGAGTTCATCATCCTGTTCAGCAACATGCTCAATCAGGGAATCATGGTATTCCTGAGCCTTTTCTTTCATATCATCCGGAATTTCTTCTACACGGATATCCTTTCCGAGGTCATCATAATACATGTAGGCTTTCATCTCTACAAGGTCAATGATACCCTTGAAAGTTTCTTCAGCACCGATAGGAAGCTGAATCGGAACGGCATTGCAGTGCAGACGGTCTTTCATCATCTGTACGACTCTGTAGAAGTCAGCACCCATGATATCCATCTTGTTGACATAAGCCATTCTCGGAACCTGATATTTATCAGCCTGTCTCCATACAGTTTCGGACTGCGGTTCAACGCCGCCCTTTGCACAGAGTACAGTAACAGAACCGTCCAGAACACGGAGAGAACGTTCTACTTCAACAGTAAAGTCAACGTGTCCGGGGGTGTCGATAATATTAATTCTGTGACCAGCCCAGTAAGCAGTAGTTGCAGCGGAAGTGATAGTAATACCTCTTTCCTGCTCCTGTGCCATCCAGTCCATAGTAGCCGCACCGTCGTGGGTTTCGCCGATTTTATGGTTTACACCGGTATAGAACAGGATACGTTCTGTGGTGGTCGTCTTGCCGGCATCAATGTGCGCCATGATGCCGATATTTCTGGTTTTTTCCAGACTACAATCTCTTGCCATAAATAACGTTTCCTCCTTTACCGCAGGAAATTACCAGCGATAGTGAGCAAACGCCTTGTTTGCTTCTGCCATCTTGTGAGTGTCCTCACGCTTCTTGACAGCACCGCCTGTATTGTTCAGAGCATCAAGGATTTCTCCTGCGAGTCTTTCTTTCATGGTTTTTTCATTACGCTCTCTGGAATACTTAGTAATCCATCTGAGACCCAGAGTCTGCTTTCTTTCAGGGCGAACTTCCATAGGCACCTGATAGGTAGCACCGCCGAGACGGCGAGCCTTGACTTCGAGCTGAGGCATAATATTTTCCATAGCTTCTTCAAAAACCTCCAGTGCGTCTCTGCCTGTCTTTTCAGCGACAATTTCAAACGCACCATAAACAATCTTCTGCGCAACGCCCTTCTTGCCGTCCAGCATTACGTTATTGATGAGACGGGTTACAAGCTTGGAGTTGTAAACAGGGTCGAGCAGAACATCACGTTTTGCGACATTACCTCTTCTTGGCATTTCGCTTCCCTCCTTCACATTAATTGGCATGATGATGCATATCATCACAGATTTTCATGAATTCATAGGTACTCGTGCGGACTTTTCCGGCACGTCAGGTCAAGCAGAGGTTTTATAAAAAATCTATATAAAACTCCACATTAGAACCTGTGGTAAACTAATAATTCAATCAGTAAGTCAGCAGAAAGAAAAATTATTTCTTGCCTGCCTTCGGACGCTTTGCGCCGTACTTGGAACGAGCCTGATTTCTGTTGGCTACGCCCTGTGCATCGAGAGCACCGCGGATGATGTGGTAACGTACACCAGGAAGGTCCTTTACACGGCCGCCGCGAATCAGAACAACGCTGTGTTCCTGAAGGTTGTGGCCGATACCCGGAATGTAGGATGTTACTTCATAACCGTTTGTCAGTTTTACTCTGGCGATTTTACGCATAGCAGAGTTCGGCTTTTTCGGGGTAGTTGTTTTTACAACAGTGCAAACGCCTCTTTTCTGGGGGGCACTCTGGTCAATCTGTACCTTCTTCTTGGCATTGTAGCCTTTCTGGAGTGCAGGTGCAGTGGACTTGGACTGCTGAACTTTTCTGCCCTTACGCACGAGCTGATTAAATGTTGGCATCTGTTTTCCTCCTTTTTTACAGTATTAGATATGCGGAAAAGTATCTGCAAAATGAAATATGCGCCGCATACCAGTTTATTATACACTTGTTTTTGAAATTTGTCAAGTGTTTTTTGAAAAAATTTCTGAAAAAAATAATTTTTTTCGGGTTTATTTTGCAATTTCTGCATTTTTGTTAATTTTTAATAAAAACAGACGCTCTCATTTGTTTCTTCCTACGAAATTAATTACAGGACTTGACAAATATTTTAAAATATAGTATAATTTTAAAATGCACTATTTCGGTTTTTTTACATACTTGCAGAATAGTATAGCATATTCTATGCATTTTGTCAAGCGTTTTCCGGAATAAAAATGCAAGATTTTGAAGGAGGTATCCGCCTATGGTAAATGTAACTGCCAAACAGCTCGGAAAAAATGTCAGAATGAGCTTCGGAAAGATTCCGGAAGTTCTGGATATGCCCAATCTTATCGAAATCCAGAAAAATTCTTATAAATGGTTTCGTGAAGAAGGACTGAAAGAAGTCTTCAAAGATTTTTCGGCAACAGATTATAACGGAAATCTGGTTCTGACATTTGTGGATTATCGTTTTGATGATGCCCATCTCAAATACAAAACGATTGCAAAAGCCAAAGAGCATCAGGCAACTTATGCTTCTCCCCTTCGTGTGACAGCAAAACTCTGGAACAAAGAAACAGGCGAAGTCAAGGAAAGCGAAATTTTCATGGGTGATTTTCCGCTGATGACTGACAGCGGTACATTCGTCATCAACGGTGCAGAACGTGTTATTGTATCCCAGTTAGTCCGCTCACCGGGTGTTTACTATGATATGGAAAAGGACAAAACCGGTAAAGAACTGTTCAAGTCCACTATCATTCCGAACCGCGGTGCATGGCTTGAATATGAAATGGATTCCAATGACATTGTCTATGTCCGCATTGATAAAAACCGAAAAATCCCGCTGACAACATTTCTCCGTGCCATTGGTCTGGGAACAGATGAATCTATCGAAGAAATGTTCGGCCATGACGAAAGATTATACCAGACGATTCTGGAAAAAGACACCGCCAAAACTGTAGAAGACGGTCTCGTAGAAGTCTACAAGAAACTTCGTCCCGGCGAACCTCCCACAATTGAAAGTGCACAGGCGCATCTGGATTTATTATTCTTCGACCCCAGACGCTATGACCTCTGCAAATTCGGCAGATACAAATATAATAAGAAACTCGGCATTGCTTCCCGACTTTCCGGGCATGTCGTTTCCCGTCCGATTATTGACGAACGCACTGGCGAAGTACTTGCAGAAGCCGGCGAAACTCTCAGCTACGAAAAAGCATGTGCTGTGGAACAGGCCGGTATCTCTGAAGCTTTCCTGACAGTAGAGTCCAAGCAGTACTACACCAATGAACAGGGTCAGACCTCCATCCGCATGGTGGAAAAAGAAATCAAAGTCCTCGGCAACGGTATGGTTGACCTTGCAGGCTATGTTGATTTTGACCCGGCTGATATCGGCATCCGCGAAAAAGTTTCCATTCGTGTGCTGAACGAAATCCTCGAAACAACTGATGCAGATTCCCTGAAAGCAGTCTGCAAGAAGCGTGCAGAAGAACTTGTTCCGAATCACATTACGCTGGATGATATTTTTGCATCTGTCAGCTACTTCCTGAATCTCTGTGAAGGTGTCGGCACAACTGACGATATTGACCATCTGGGCAACAGAAGAATCCGCCGTGTCGGTGAACTGCTCCAGAACACCATGCGTTCCGGCATGGCTCGTATGGAACGCGGTATTCGCGAACGTATGAACCTCCAGACACAGGATATGGATGCTGTCACACCACAGGCTTTAGTAAATATCCGTCCTGTTACCTCACAGATTAAAGAATTCTTCGGCTCATCCCCGCTGTCCCAGTTCATGGACCAGAACAACCCTCTGGCAGAACTGACACACAAACGCCGTCTTTCTGCGTTAGGCCCTGGCGGTCTGTCTCGTGACCGTGCCGGATTTGAAGTCCGTGACGTTCACTATTCCCACTACGGCAGAATGTGCCCTATCGAAACCCCTGAAGGCCCTAATATCGGTCTGATTTCCTATCTCGCAACTTTTGCGAAAATCAATGAATACGGCTTTATTGAAGCCCCTTACCGCCGTGTAGACAAATCGACAGGCATTGTTACCGAAGAAGTTGTCTATATGCCTGCTGATATCGAAGATAACTTCATTGTCGCACAGGCAAACGAACCCCTCACCGAAGAAGGAAAATTCGCACGTCCCAAAGTTACCGCACGTTACCGTGACAAGATTCTCGAAATTGAGAATTCTAAAATCGACTACATGGACGTTTCCCCTAAGATGGTAGTTTCCGTTGCGACAGCAATGATTCCGTTCCTGGAAAACGATGACGCAAACCGTGCTCTGATGGGTGCGAACATGCAGCGTCAGGCCGTACCGCTCCTGAAAACAGAACGGCCTTTTGTCGGCACAGGTATGGAATACAAGGCCGCTGTTGACTCCGGTGTCTGCGTTCTGTCCGAAACTGACGGCGTTGTTACTTTTGTATCCGCTGACAAGATTGTCGTTCAGGACGAAAACAAAATTGAACACAGCTATGAAATGATTAAATTCCAGCGTTCCAACCAGGATACCTGCGTAAACCAGAGACCGATTGTCAATGTCGGTGATACTATCCGTAAAGGACAGGTTCTGGCTGACGGTCCTGCAACTGCTGACGGTGAAATTGCACTCGGCAAGAACGCTCTTATCGGCTTCATGACATGGGAAGGCTATAACTATGAAGATGCCGTTCTCCTGAATGAACGCCTTGTCCGCGAAGATGTCTTCACTTCGATTCATATCGAAGAATACGAACTCGAATGCCGCGACACGAAATTAGGCCCTGAAGAAATTACCCGTGATATTCCGAACGTCGGCGAAGATGCCCTCAAAAATCTTGACGAACACGGCATTATCCGTATCGGTGCGGAAGTTACCGCCGGTGACATTCTGGTCGGCAAAGTTACCCCGAAGGGTGAAACGGAACTCACCGCTGAAGAACGTCTTCTCAGAGCAATTTTCGGCGAAAAAGCCCGCGAAGTCCGCGACAACTCCCTGAAAGTGCCTCACGGTGAAGGCGGTATCGTTATCGGTGTCAAAACCTTCAAGAGAGGCGAAAAAATCAATGACGACGATACTAATGCAGAAGTTTCCGAACTCGGCACAGGTGTCAACATGAAAGTCCGCTGCTATCTGGCACAGAAACGTAAAATCTCTGTGGGCGACAAGATGGCCGGCCGTCACGGAAACAAGGGTGTCGTTTCCAGAATTCTTCCGGAAGAAGATATGCCTTTCCTTCCCGACGGTACACCGCTTGACATTGTGCTGAATCCTCTGGGTGTACCTTCCCGTATGAATATCGGTCAGGTACTCGAAGTGCATCTCGGCATGAGTGCAAAGGCTCTGGGCTGGCACATCATGACACCGGTATTCGATGGCGCACACGAAGATGATATCCGTGCCTGCTTCCGTGAAGCCAATGAAAAGAACACTCCCTACAGGGACGAACCGTTTGAACTCAATCAGATGGATAAAGTCATCAATCCGAAAGCCATCACCATGAACGAAGACGGCAAATTCACTCTGTATGACGGCCGTACCGGTGAAAAATTCGACAACCGCGTTACTGTCGGCTATATGTATTATCTCAAGCTGCATCATCTGGTTGATGATAAAATTCACGCACGTTCTGTCGGCCCTTATTCTCTCGTTACGCAGCAGCCTCTCGGTGGTAAGGCGCAGTTCGGCGGACAGCGTTTCGGTGAAATGGAAGTATGGGCACTCGAAGCTTATGGCGCAGCCTACACTTTGCAGGAAATTCTGACTGTCAAGTCTGATGATACCATCGGCCGTGTCAACACTTACGAACATATCGTAAAGGGGCAGAACGTTCCGAAGCCCGGCATTCCGGAATCCTTCAAGGTATTAATCAAAGAAATGCAGTCTCTCGGCTTGGATGTCAAAGTGCTTGATGAAAATCAGGAAGAAATCGACCTCAAACAGCATTTTGAAGAAGATGACAACATCCCGATGCCGGCTACCGATTTCATCGAAGACTACCAGAGCGATGATGACGAATTTGAAGAACACGGCTATTCTACACATGACATTGACGAAGAAGAAGATAACGATGATGACAGCGATTCTCCGCTTCTGGAAGCTGCCGACGATTCTGATTTCAACAGCGATTCTTATGATGAAGACGCTGACGACGACTATCGCTTTATCTGATTAACAGGAGGTAACGAATTTGGAATCTAATACTTTTGAATCCCTGCAAATCGGGCTTGCTTCTCCCGAACGTATCAGAGAGTGGTCCTATGGCGTGGTAGAACGCCCTGAAACTATCAACTACAGAACACAGAAGCCTGAAACAGGCGGTCTGTACTGCGAACGCATTTTCGGTCCTACCAAGGACTGGGAATGCCACTGCGGAAAGTTCAAGAAAATCCGCTTCAAGGGCAAAGTCTGCGACCGCTGCGGCGTAGAAGTGACCCGTGCCAAAGTCCGCCGTGAACGTATGGGACATATTGAGCTTGCTGCTCCGGTATCTCATATCTGGTATTTCAAGGGAACTCCCTCCCGCATCGGTCAGGTTCTTGAAATCTCCCAGAAACGTCTGGAAGAAGTACTGTATTTTACAAAATACGTTGTCATTGAACCCGGTGAAACCGCTCTGCTGAAGAACACCCTGCTCACAGAGGAAGAATATACTAAAAATCTCGAAAAATACGGTGATTCTTTCATTGCAGAAATGGGTGCAGAAGCCATCCAGTGGCTGCTTGACGAATATGACCCGCAGAATTATGTCCGTTTCTTTGAAGCGCATCTGTCTGCGATTTCCAAAGTCATTGGTATGCCGGAACGTGATATTCATGATTATCTGCACAGAACGCGCTATTATCTGCAAACTGCCGGAAATTCCGGCTATCATGACGGCGACATCGTTTCTTATGCAGAATACAAAGAAATGATTCTCCCCTATAACCGCAAGTGCGAAGATGACGGCAATCCTGTAGCAGATGTCAAGACTGGTTTTGCCTATATTCTGGAATTATTTGACCAGAATTTTGACCCTACCAACGAAGAATATGCCGAAATCCGCAAGGAAAACTGGATTAACGACCTCCAGTATACCGCCGACGACCTTAAGACCGAACTGAAAGGCCTCCCCAACGGCCAGAAGAAAATCAAGCTTCTGAAACGTCTCGAAATTATTGAAGCTTTCCTCCAGTCCGGCAATAAGCCTGCATGGATGGTCATGAACGTTGTTCCGGTCATTCCTCCGGATTTGCGCCCTATGGTCATGCTTGACGGCGGCAGATATGCCACTTCTGACCTGAATGACCTCTACAGACGTGTTATCAACAGAAACAACCGTTTACAGCGTATGCTGAAACTGGAAGCCCCTGATATTATCGTCCGCAACGAAAAGCGTATGCTTCAGGAAGCTGTTGATGCTCTTATCGACAACGGCAGACACGGCCGTCCTGTTACAGGGCCTAATAACCGTGCCTTAAAATCCCTTTCCGACATGCTCAAAGGTAAGCAGGGACGTTTCCGTCAGAATCTGCTTGGTAAGCGTGTTGACTATTCCGGACGTTCTGTTATCGTCGTAGGGCCTGAACTCAAAATGTATCAGTGCGGTTTGCCGAAAGAAATGGCACTGGAACTATTCAAGCCGTTTGTTCTGAAGCGTCTTGTCGATACTGGTGTTATTGCTAATATCAAGAGTGCAAGAAAAATCGTAGACCGTGCAACAGATAAAGCTGTCTGGGATGCACTGGAACATGTTATCAAGTCTCATCCGGTACTGCTGAACCGTGCGCCTACACTGCATCGTCTGGGCATTCAGGCATTCGAGCCGATTCTCGTGGAAGGCCGTGCTCTGAAACTGCATCCGCTTGTATGCTCCGCGTTCAATGCTGACTTTGACGGCGACCAGATGGCCGTGCATCTTCCGCTTTCCGCAGAAGCGCAGGCCGAAGCCCGTTTCCTGATGCTTGCTGCCAACAACCTGTTAAAGCCTTCTGACGGCCGTCCCGTTGCCGTACCGTCTCAGGATATGGTACTTGGTTCTTACTATCTGACACTGCTCAAAGAAGATGACAAGGGTGCTGGAAAGTGCTTCCGCGACGTGGATGAAGCTATGATGGCTTACTATGAAGGTGATGTTACCCTTCATGCGCCTATCAAAGTCAGAATCACCAAAGACGTTGCCGAAAAGAAACTTTCTAAAATTATCGACTGCACCATCGGCCGTCTGATTTTCAACGAAAACATTCCGCAGAATCTCGGCTATGTGGACAGAACCAATTCTGACCGTCAGTTTGACCTTGAAGTTTCGTTCTTAGTCCGTAAAGGCCAGCTTTCTGAAATCATTGACAGATGCATCAAGATTCACGGCACGACAACCACTTCTGAAGTGCTTGACAAAATCAAGGCTCTGGGCTTCAAGTATTCCACGAGGTCGGGTATCACGACAGCCGTTTGTGATGCGACAATTCCTCCGCAGAAGAAAGAAATCCTTGCTGCTGCGGATGTCAAAATTGATGAAATCAATGAAATGTATAAGAACGGTTATATCTCCGCAACCGAAAAATCTCAGCTTGTCGTACAGACCTGGAATAAGGCTACTGATGACGTAACCGATGCCCTCCAGAAGAATATGAACCCTTACAACCCCATTCAGATGATGGCACATTCCGGTGCGCGTGGTTCTATCGCCCAGCTTCGTCAGCTCGCCGGTATGCGCGGACTGATTGCCAATACTTCCGGTACGACTATCGAAATTCCGATTCGTGCAAATTACCGTGAAGGTCTGAATATCTTGGAATACTTCATTTCTTCCCGAGGTGCTCGTAAAGGCCTTGCCGATACGGCACTCCGTACAGCCGACTCTGGTTATCTGACCCGCCGTCTGGTTGACGTTTCTCAAGATGTCATCATCCGTGAGCAGGACTGCGGTACAGAAGATGGTATCGAAATCTACGAAATCCGCAACGGTACGGAATTAATCGAGAAAATGCAGGACAGACTGGCAGGACGTTTCCTCTGTCATGACCTGCGTGATGCCGAAACTGGTGAACTCATCATCAGCAAGGATAAGCTCCTGACAGAAAAAGATGCCCAGAAGATTCTGGATTTAGGCATTGAAAGAATCAAAATCCGTTCCGTGCTCAAATGCAAATCTAAAAAGGGTGTCTGCGCGAAGTGCTATGGTGCAAACCTTGCTAACAACAATCTTGTATCTGTCGGCGAAGCAGTCGGCACGATTGCAGCGCAGTCCATCGGCGAACCTGGTACACAGCTCACCATGCGTACTTTCCATACCGGCGGTATCGCATCCGGCGGTGAAGGTGACATTACACAGGGTCTTCCCCGTGTTGAAGAACTGTTTGAAGCCAGAAAGCCGAAAAATGCTGCTATTATTGCAAGTATTGACGGCATTGTGCATCTGGAAGAAGTCAAGACAACCAGAACACTCACAATCCACAATCCTGAAACCGGAGAAGAAATTACAGAAATCATCCCCTATAACTACAAGTACAAAGTTCACGAAGGTGCTGTTGTCAAGAAGGGCGACCGCCTGACAGAAGGCAACGTCTCCCCCGGCAGAATCCTTGAAGTACTGGATACTTCCGCTGTACAGGATTATATTATCATTGAAGTACAGAAAGTATATCGTTTGCAGGGTGTTGATATCAATGACAAGCATATTGAAGTTATCGTTCGTCAGATGCTCCGCAAAGTCCGTATTGAAGAAACCGGAAGCGGCAACGATATTCCCAATACAGAATATCTGCTCCCCGGCACACTCATAGAGCGCAAGCATGTGGATGCTATCAACGAAAAGATTCAGGAATTAATCGACGCTGGTCAGACAGACTTACAGTTTGTCACAACTTCCCCCGTATTGCAGGGTATCACGAAGGCAGCTTCCAGCTCTGACAGCTTCCTGTCCGCGGCATCCTTCCAAGAGACGACAAAGGCTCTGACTGATGCAGCTATCCGCGGCAAGATTGACTATCTGGAAGGCCTGAAAGAAAACGTTATTATCGGTAAGCTCATCCCTGCCGGAACTGGTATGGATATTTACAATAATGTTCAGCTCGTGCGCACAGCCAAGACACCGGCTGAGCCTTCCGCAGAGCATAACAGCTCTATGCCTTCTATGATTTAACTTTTCTGAACAGAATAAAAGCGGCATGTTCCGGAAACATGCCGCTTTTTCTTGACAGAACACAGAATCTGTGCTATAATAAATTTAGTATTTCTATCAGAAAAGAGGGTAAACAGCAATGCAGAATGCAATTGAAGAATCTATTGTTAAAAAATTCAATAAATCCATCTGGCTGAAATTCCTGAAAGGCATCAAAGAATATGACATGATTCAGGAAGGCGATAAAATCGCGGTCTGTATCTCCGGCGGAAAAGATTCCATGCTCATGGCACTTTGCATGAAGCGTCTGCAAAAATACAGCAAATATCCGTTCGAGGTTGTGTATATCGGCATGAATCCGGGCTATAATCAGGAAAATCAGGAACAGATTATCAGGAATGCGGAACTGCTTGATATTCCAATTCAGACATTCCATGCGCGTATTTTTGATTATGTAGTAAATATTGACCGGAATCCGTGCTATCTGTGCGCCCGGATGCGCCGGGGCAATCTCTACAAGACGGCGCAGGATTTGGGGTGCAATAAAATCGCACTGGGGCATCATTTTGATGATGTAATAGAAACTATCCTCATGGGGATGCTCTACGGCTCGCAGATTCAGACCATGATGCCGAAAATCCACAGTGAAAACTTCAAGGGGATGCAGCTCATCCGGCCGATGTATCTCGTCCGGGAAGAAGATATTATTGCATGGAAAGATTATCATAATCTGAAATTTTTACAGTGTGCCTGCCGTTTTACGGAAGAATACGAAAAAGATGAAAACGGAAGCGGAACTTCCAAGCGTCAGGAAGTCAAGGAACTGCTGGCACAGCTCAGGAAAATCAGCCCCGCCATTGACAAAAACATTTTCCGGAGTGTGGAAAATGTCAATCTGAAAACGCTGATATCTTATCATATCGGAAATGAATATCATCATTTTCTGGATGATTTTGACCAGAATATCACCAATCACGGGACGAAATCCGGTGAAGGCAGAGAGGAGAAAAAAACATGCTGAATCAATTTTCAAGAACCGAGCTTTTATTTGGCAAAGAAGCTATGGAATTATTAAAACAGAAACGCATTGCCGTGTTCGGAATCGGCGGTGTCGGCGGATATGCCGTCGAAGCCCTTGCCCGGAGCGGTATCGGGGCACTTGACCTTATTGATGATGATAAAATCTGCCTGACAAATCTCAACCGTCAGATTTTCGCCCTGCGGAGCACTGTCGGAAAGTATAAGACCGATGTCGCCGAACAGAGAGTTCACGACATCTGCCCGGATACCAAAGTCTATAATCACAAGTGTTTCTACATGCCGGATACTTCCTCTCAGTTTGATTTTAAAAATTATGATTATATCATAGATGCCATTGATACCGTCACTGGAAAGCTCGAAATCATCATGAAAGCAAAAGAAGCCGGAGTGCCTGTGATTTCCTGCATGGGTGCAGGAAACAAGCTTGACCCGACGGCTTTCCGGGTTGCTGATATCTATGATACAAAAGTCTGCCCCCTTGCCCGTACCATGCGCCATGAGTGCAAAAAAAGAGGCATCCGGAAGCTGAAAGTCGTCTATTCTGAAGAACAGCCCAGAAAACCTATTGAAGATATGGAAATTTCCTGCCGGACAAACTGCATCTGTCCGCCCGGCACAGCACGGAAATGCACTGTCCGCCGGGATATTCCCGGTTCTGTTGCCTTTGTTCCGTCCGTTGCCGGACTGATTATCGCCGGAGAAGTCATCAAGGATTTACTGAAATAAAAAAATTCCCCTGCCGTATTCCGGCAGGGGGTTCTGTTATACTTCAACAGTCTTATTCAGATGCTTTTCTTCAAACTCCTGTACAGGCATAGGCTTTGCGAAATGATAGCCCTGGAAAATATCACAGCCATACTCTTTCAGGAAGTCCACCTGTTCCTGTGTTTCCACGCCTTCGGTGATGACTTCCATAGAAAGCGACTTTGCCAGCGAGATAATCATCTTGAGAATAATCTTGCTTCTTTCCTGATGTTCGGTTTTGCGCAGGAAGCCCATATCAATTTTGAGCACATCTGCATTGAGGTCTTTCAGCGTATTCAGAGAAGAATAACCGCTTCCGAAATCGTCGATTTCAATCATGAAGCCGTATTCTCTCAGCCGGCTGATTAAGGGAAGCTGTTCGCCGGGGTTATTCATAATAGCAGTTTCTGTGATTTCCAGATGCAGATTTTTCGGAGGAATCTGATATTTTTCCACCAGTTCTGTCACAGTCTGGTACACATCCAGCAGATAGAAATCTTTCTGGGAAATATTTACAGAAAGGTATTGATTTGTCAAACCGCGTCTCTGCCATTCCTGAAGCTTCTGACAAGCCAGTTCCCACATATAGGCATCCAGTTTGCCGATAAGGCCTGTCTGTTCAAAAATCGGAATGAATTTATATGGCGGAATCATGCCTGTCTGGGGATGAATCCAGCGAACCAGCACTTCACCGCCCTCGCACTTGCCGTTTTCGGAAAATACCTGAGGCTGTACATAAGCCTGAAACTGTTTGGAACGGATAGCCAGTTCAAATTCACTGATAATTCTCTGTTCATTCAGGAAATCTTCTCTCAGATTTTCTTTATAGTAGACAACTGAACTTTCATAACTGCTCTTGATAGTCTTAATAGCCAGATTGGCTCTGTCACACATGACAGAAACTCTCAGCTTTCTGTCTTCTATAAAATAAACGCCGACATGAATTTGAATTTTGAACATGTAATTTTCAGACAGCTTTGCCATTTTAGAAGTTTCCAGAAGGAATTCTTTTTCTGAAAATGCTTCTTTGGGAAGGCATACCGCGAAACGGTCTCCGGTCAGTCTGCCGTAAATCCAGCCGTCTCTGGCCATAAAGTGGATAGAGCTTGCAATTCGTTTCAGGAGCTTGTCGCCGGTCTGTACACCGAACACATCATTGACAATTTTGAAGTTCTTGACATCCGTGCAGACAATGCAGTACTGTATTTCCGGATTTTCTTCAAGCAGAATCTGCACTTTTTCGTAGAAAGTTTCCTTGTTGTAGATTCCGGTCAGGGCATCATGGGTTGCGCGGTATTTTTCGGCATCAAGGCGGTTGGTTTCTTCGGTGCAGTCACGGATAATGAAGAAACTGCCAATAGATTTTTTATCTTTATCGAACATTTTTTTATATTGAATTTTATAATACCGCATTTCTTCCATCAGTTTTTGGGAGACATGCCATTCTTCCTCGATTGTATAGGGAGTAATTTTCTGTTCAAACCATTTCTGCACCTGTTTTTCCACTTCGTCCTCGCAGTACACTGTAGCAACATCATTTGCATGGATGCATTGGTTTTCCCTGTCAAGGCAGATAATACCGCTCTGCATATTAGAGATAGTAGAATACAGAAGCCTGTCCGTCAGGCCGTGGGGAACATAGTGCATAGAAAAATAGACCAGTGCATAGGCAATAATCACAATCCACATCAAAGAATAGTCAATTCTCATCCGCAGATGCAGAACATCCGTATAAAGATATGCTGTGTGTACAATTGCCACAAGACAAGACATAATCAGAATCACCGCGTATTTTGATTTATAAATTTTGGGAGATTCCGAAATTTTCCGCACCAAATCCGCCAACAGCAGGAAGCCAGCCAGATAGACAAACCCGGCATGATACCAGTAAGGCAGATACTTGTCGCCGATATAATAAAACCATTGTCCGCCTCTGTCCTGAATCATTTCACACGCAAACACAGAGTGTGTGAAGGCATTGACAATCATCAGCAAAAAGTCGATATCGGCCAGCACTGTCAGGACAATCTGACCTTTTTGATTATATTTCCGGATATTTGTATATTTTCGTCCGAAAGACACCATTGACAGCATCATCAAATCCACAGCAATATAGTACCCGCCGAACAGCACATATGCCAGCGGAAGTGATTCCGTCATCATTCCAAAACCATGCAGGCCGACAGCAAGTCCCCCGAACAGGAACAGCATTCTCAGCGGTGGCTCAAAGCTAAGATGCTTCGGTCTCAGATAAGTATACAGCAGGCCGATAAGCATCAGGACTGCCGAAACCAGCAAATAAATAATATATGTCCATTTCATAGCATCACCTTTTCAGAAATTCATTACTTTTCTGTGTATACTTCATATTATAGCATATTTTTTTGAGAATGTCAATCCAAAAAAGGAAAATATGCTTTATTTTAGATAAAAAAATCCCCGACATTTGTATATAATTACTAATTTTTTATTTTTTGTTTGTACAATATGCAGATTTTCGTGAATACGGCTTGTATTTATTTCCGAATTTTGTTATAATAAAGATAAGTATCGTACTCGATGCAATACACAGTTTGTTCACAAATCAGCAGTCGTTTAGAAACAAACTGAAAGGGGAATCAAAAAAACACGTTTCTGGTCAGGCTGTTCAATTTTAAATTCCAACAAAGGAGGAAAATTTGTATGGAAAAAAGGCACAAGCTGTCATCGCAGATACTCGGTCTGCTGACAGCTCTGATGATGATTCTTTCTGTACTGCTGGTACTGCCTTCCGGTGTTTCTGTTCCGGCAAGGGCAATTTCTACAGATTACCCGGTACAGCTTATGAATCTGGCATCCAAAAACAATTCTACCGTACTGACAGAAAGCGGTACAGCCGACAATTCTGCTGTTGTCATGAAGGCACTCGGAAACGACCTGTCTCCCTCATGGCGATTTGACCGTGTTGGTTCTGACTCGAAAGGTACTTACTTCAAGCTGTGCAATGCGCAGTCCGGAAGACTGCTTTCCCCGCTGAACTACAACGTTTCGGCAGGTGCAAGCGTTGTTGTATACGGGTATGAATCCGCACAGTCCCAGCACTGGTATGTCGTTCCGGTAAGCACAGACCATCTTGGAAATAATTTATATTACAAGATTGTCAATTATTCCAACACATCTCTTGCGCTGACACAGGGCACATCCGGCATGACGCTTGCGAACTACACAGGCGCAGACAATCAGTTATTTCTGCTGAATGCTGACGGCTTACAGGGCTTTGCCGGTTACTGCTCCAACGACGGCACAGGCATCAAGGCTGCTGATATCGGTGGTCTGTTCGGCGAAACTGTAGAAGTTTCCACTTTTGACGACCTCAAAAAATACGCAACTTCCACCACTCCCTACACAATCGTTGTGACTAAGGACATCAAAGTCACTGCACTGGAAAAAGATTCTTCCGGCAGATATTACTGTCCGTCCGGTCGAATCTATGTAGAAGGCAACAAGACCATTATCGGCAGCTATTCCGCACATACACTCTTTAACGTTGCATTCTGCACAAACCGAAGCAGTTCCACCTGCAACAACATCATCTTCAAGAACTTCGACATTCAGCACGATTCTGAAGCAAACGGCAATGATAACATCTCCGTTTATTTCAGCGGCGGTGAAAACCTCTGGGCTGACCATCTGACATTCACAGGTCATTCTGACTACAACACAGCCTCTACAGGTCTGCCGGACTGGGATAAATTTTTAGCCTGCTGCTACAATGCAGACTACTGCACCGTTTCTGACTGTTCTTTCGGTCTGCACGAATATGGTGTCATTCTGGGTTATCCGGATGATACTGCTGATGTCAAGGCACAGTATGACGGCTACCCCCGCATGACACTTGCAGGAAACAAATTCTACAAGACACTGACCAGAGGACCCGGACTCATGCGCTGGGGCTATTATCACTCTCTGAACAACTATGTCGATACTTTCAGCATGGCATACACTGTTCACAGCGGCTGTGACATCTATGCCGAGAACTGCTACTATGCAAACGGCGGAAACGTCATCTGTGACTGGAACTCTATCACTTATCCGGGTGCTTATGCAGAATCCGGCTCTAAATTCTCCAGTTGCAGCAGAACAGTACAGGGTGAAGGCACATCCAGCAATCCGAGCTATTCCACAGCAAGTACATGGAGACCGAAAAATAACTACAGCTATGTATCTCTGACGGCTGACCAGGCCAAAACATACTGCTCCAATTACAGCGGATGCCAGTCGAAGAACAGCAACTGGATGTATCTTCGTTACGGTTCAGCAGGTGTTCCGAGTGCAGGCTATCACGAAGAACCGAACGGCGATTCCTATTCTGCATCAAGCTTTACTGAAGGTGCAGCTTACAGATTCAAGAATGTCAACTCCGGCCAGTATCTCGAAGTTGCAGGCGCAAGTGCCAGCAATGGTGCAAATGTTGACCAGTGGGGCTCTGACGGTTCTGAAATCCACAACATCTGGAAATTATTCAGCGCAGGCGACGGCTATTATTATATCGTTTCCTGCGTAGGCGACGGCGGTACTTATGTGCTTGACGTTGCAGGCAAGAAAGCTACAAACGGTACAAATATCGATATCTATCAG
>SVNI01000035.1:0-323 GCA_015066975.1 Ruminococcus sp.
TCTGTCAGGCCAGTGATAACTGCAACATCATTGGAAGATGTCCACTTGATGGATGTATTATCTTCGGATTCATTGATGTTTTTGTTTGTGTCGTCTTTGCTGTTGGAAACTGTTGCATTATCGAAAGTAATAGTTTTGCCGTTTTTGTCATTGCCCGTGAGCGTGATAACCGCGCCGATAACTTCATTTCCGCCCAAATCCTGTTTGGAAACGCAAATTATTGCGGTAGCTGTTGTAGTACTTGTAGAAGTGGAAGTACTTGTAGAAGTGGAAGTACTTGTAGAAGTGGAAGTACTTGTAGAAGTGGAAGTACTTGTAGAAGT
>SVNI01000035.1:333-20139 GCA_015066975.1 Ruminococcus sp.
GAAGTGGAAGTACTTGTAGAAGTGGAAGTACTTGTAGAAGTGGAAGTACTTGTAGAAGTGGAAGTACTTGTAGAAGTGGAAGTACTTGTAGAAGTAGAGGTACTTGTAGAAGTGGAAGTACTTGTGCTTGCGGACGTTGAGGTCGTAGTTGTTGTACTAGTTTCTTCGCTGTCTTCATCAATCATAATGATAGTATCGCTGGAATAATTAGCAGTAACATCCTGACCATTGATTTCCACATGGATGATTTCACCATTGGAAATCTGGAATACAATATCATTAGCAGTTTTATATCCAGCAGGAGCAGTATTTTCATGCAGGGTATAAATGCCATCTGCGAGATTCTTTACAATTGCGGGTGATGTGCCGGAAGTCCATGTAATAGAAGTTGTTGTTACCTGAACGTCTTTTGCACCAATACCACCTGTAAACTGGTCAATGCTGAAGGAAATGTCTTTATCATCTCCGTCGAGACCTGTTAGAGTGAGTTTTGCGCCGGGAAGTTCTGCACTGCCGACAGTCTGCTTGGAAAGCAGAGTGGTAGTATCCTGTTCCTTATCCAGTTCGCTGTAGACGTAATGCCATTCACCAGCAGTGTTCTTGACATAGCCGTCGCTGATGAGCCAACCTGTGCTTGTTCCGCCGATGATAGTAATAGAATCTTCATCAGGAAGCAGGAAGATGCCGGCTGCTTCATTCAGCTCTACGCTAGTAACAGAATTCAGATTGTAAATCATATGACGGGTAAGTCTGTCGAGCCATTGGTTTACATCAGAATTGTACTGTGTACTGGAAGCACCATAGCTTTTATTATCTTCTACAAGATTGCCGTCATTGTCATAAATCTGGATATGATGTTTGCCGATAACACCAATTGTTTCAGTACTGGTGAAGTTGAAGACATAAGTTTGATTCTCTTTCTTTTTGATGTTTACAAAGTCTTTGAGAGAACCGTTGCAGAGTTCTGCGAGCTTATCACCGTCAATGTAGATGGTAGCATTTTCGTCAAAAGCAGTAGTATCAATCATGATATTGGTATTGCTGATTTTAATGGGAGTTACCATAGCAGGCTGCTGAGCGAGTTCAGCAGAAATGCTTTCCATGTGAGTGATAATCGGCTCAATAACATTGTTTTGCATAGATTCCGGGTCTTCGATTTCAAAATCGACGAAATCTCTGTTGTCTTTGATACGTTCTTCAGAATCTACATGAAGGGTAGCTCTGTTGTCATTATGAGAAAGACCAATATTGATTTTACCGCTGTCTGTGCTGGTATCAAGAATATCAGCACCGTCCAGGGTTGTACCGCCGTTGAAATCTACAAAATAAGGGAGATAGAAATCACCGCAGGTATTTGCAGTCAGGTCGGGTTCGATGGAATTTGCATGTGACTGATAATAATTAACTGCCAGATTGGTCTGTGCATGGTTGAGCTGCTCGAATCTGTCAGCAGTGATGCCGTAGTACAGGCCGTTACCAAGAACTTCTTTGAAATCCAGTTCTTTTGTAGCTGTCAGTGTTTTGAAATTGATAGTGTTTGTGAAAGCTGCAACCGGAACACCAAGTTCTTCATCAGTTTCTCTGGATTTCGACTGCCCTTCGTAGTTGACAGAGAAGTTTTTGAAGCTGTTGCCTTCTGCCAGTTCAGAACAGTTGGTTCTGCTGGTCATATTGTTCAGATTCAGTGCTTGTTCGCCTAGAAATAACTGTGCTGTAACTTGAGGTTCATTACCAGTAAAACGTTCACCAAGAAGGTCATTGCCGTTGCTGTCTTTCCAGTACTGTTCATATTTGGTCTGTATCGGGATAACAATTTGACTTTCATTATCGGCTGTCAGTTGCTGATAGTAATAAGTAGTGTTGCTTGTTTGATGTTCTACTGTCAGAAGCAGATATAGATGGTCATCTTCTGTAATTGTGACAGGACTTTCAAAATTAAGAATTGTATCATAAGTAACAATGGATTTTGAAATTGAGAATGTCACAGTATTGTCAGTATATTCCGGAGTCTGAAATTTGTAGCCCGGAATCGAACGGGATGCTTTGCTGGTATCCTGACAATCTTTGTAATTGTTCAGCCAGACACTTCTGCCGATGGTACAGTAGATATCAACCTGGAATTCATATTCTTCTGTACCATATGTTAAAAATTCGCTTGTTGCTGAACCTTCCTCATCAAAGACATAGAAATTGTCATTAAATGTCAGTGTTGTGTGTGCATTGGATTGGGGATAGAAGCTTTCAAGCTTCCATGCAGAAGGGGTAGTTTCTCCTTCTTTTTTGAGTGTGAGGAGAGCAAAGAAATTTCCATCTAGTTCGTTAGGGACAGTCAGAAGCGTTTGGCCGTCATAATCATAAAAATTGATATCTGTACTGATTCCGTCTGTAAGTGTTGTGAAATGTGATGACTCCGGCGGGATATCGTCTTCAGCTCGTATGGAAACAGAGCCGGCAGAACTGGCAATGGTCATGACAGACATCATAAAAGACGTGATACCGCTAAGAAGCCGTTGTCCGAATGTTTTTTTCATACTTCTTTCTTCCTTTCTGTAATTAGATTTTTTGTGAATTTATACAATTCATCAAAGATATAATGTTATTATATCACAAAAATGGCAAAAGTGCAAGGGTTTTTACCAATATTTTACTTAGGGTACTATAAATTTTTTCATTTTTAAATTGGTGATTTTGTACAAAATGGCATGATATTTTATTATTTTTTTAATTTTAATTACTTTTTGTATATAAAAATACAGCTCTTAAGAAAGAGCTGTATCTAATACAAGTGTCAGGACAGAAACCGCAAAATCTGTCTGAGTTTCCCGGAATAAAGAAATGTCTGCCTGTTTCAGCATAGGAATATCCATTTCGCTGTCACCAGCGGAAATAATCACATCAAATTGGTGAAGTGACTTGAATTTTGCCAGTGCCGTGCCTTTATCTGCACAAGGCTGGAAGAAATAGAGTTTCCGTCCGGTTCTGAAAGCGTGTAATGCTGTGGAATGCTGATATTCAGCAAGGCAGATATCAGCCGTTTCGGAAGTTTCACAGGAACATGCGACAAACATGCCGTCCGCAATGCTGACATGCCGGAAACGCATATCTTGATGGAAAATCTGTGCAAGTCGCTCAAATTCCGGAAGATACGGCTTGTTCTTCTGCTGGGATTCCGCAAGCCATTCCGGTTCAGGAGCATCTTTCCGGAGAAGAATATGTCCATTGGCAGTGAGGGCGAATTCCGGACGGTAGTCATCCGGAAAGAAAATTCGCTGATACTGTGCGATAGTACGGGTAGTGACAGGCAGAAAACAGATGTTTTCCAGTGCTGTCATGTTCTGGAACAGTGTGACGGCTTCCTGTGACATGAAGCTTTGTTCCCGTTCTTGATAGAGTTCGACACAGATATCAGAATCAGATTTGTGCTTATGGGAATGAATCAGAGTATTATCCAAATCGGATGCAAACAGAATTTTTTTCATGATAGGCAAAATACCTCAGTTATCGGCTAGATTCCGGATTAATCCGCAGGCTTTGTAACATTGCAGAGGGTAGACTTCTACAGAAACATGTTTTTCATCAGCAAGCTGATAGATATGCCCCAGATGAGCTGTGTCATCAAGGCTGTGTACCAGAATTTTCCACGGAATCCGCCGGAGCAGTACTCTGGTTGCTTCGCCGATACTCGGCTTGACAAGATTGATATCTGCAATGCCGAACTGTTCAGCAATCTGACGGGTTTCGGCAAGGGCATCCGCAGAGGGTCTGGGAGTATCAGCTGGAATCAGGGAAAAGTCGAAATATTTCTCGATTTCTGACAGGAATTTTTCTGACAGGTCGATAGCTTCAAATTCCTGATAATACATAGCACCGTGAAAATCAGATTTGCCGATAATATCGCTTCGGTAGAAAGTTCTGCTGATAAGTCCGGAAACGGTAGAATTTAGGCAAGAGCTAGCAATCAGGAAATCTTCATAAGTGCCTGATTTTCCGGCGATATGCGCCGGGTCGGAAAGAACAGCTAATAACGGGTCAATGCCGGGATAGTTTTGCATAGCTTCCAGCAGAGTACGCTGAATCGCGCCTTTTCCCGTCCAGCCGTCCACAAACTGGATAGATTCAGGCTTGTGGCGGTCGAGGATATACTGCATGGCATTTTTGTCGATGCCTTTGCCCCGGATAATCGAGATAGTATAATGTTTGATTTTCACAGAATGACGCTGTTCCAGATAGCGTTTCAGTAAAATGCCGACAGGTGTGCCGGCTCTGGCGAGCGATACCAGAACAGTATCTTCACCTTTTTCCTGAAAAATTTTTTCGGCGAGAATGCCTGTTGCTTCGGCAGTGATAGGGGCATAACGTTCGAGCGCATCATAAAAAGTTTTCAGATAGGCTTCCGATGGAGCATGTTCGCAGGGGAGCATTTCGGAATAATGTACACCTTGCTGAATGTATTTTTCTCTCTCCTGATTTTCGAGTGGCTGGATGAAGCCGGTAATATCTTTCAGGAGAATGTCAACATCTTCAGGTCGGTAGGAAGTTCTCACGGAATCACCCCTTAATTAGAATTTTGTCAGAATCGGGGAACAGAATACTGAAATTCTGCATGGCCTGTTCTGTATTGTTTTTGCTGTCGGTGACAATCAGAACAGCATCCGCTGTTTGGTCTGTATTATAGATGTATGTTTTTCTGGACGGGTCATAGAAGCTTGCCAAAGCAAAGCCTTTTTGAATGGGATAACTTGCATCCTGACAGATGCCGATAGGACTTCTGGTTGTGGCATGGCATTTGATGAAATAATCTTGATTTTCGAGAAGTTCACCGAGTATCAGAGCAGGGTACATGCATTCTTCTGTGCCAAGTACAAGCAGATTTTTATGATTCTGAATGATAGGCCTGATTTCATCATAAACAGTTTCAGCAAATTCCTGATAATGCTTCCGATATTCCCGGACTGTGTGGAGTTTCCGGCTTTCGGGGAGTCTGCTTCTGGAAATTATGCATTGATAAGGCAGTGCTTCTGAAAAGGGGAGTTCTTCGGGGGCACTGACCTGAAATTTTTCTACCTGACTGGTATAATCCAGATTATCAAGTTGACAGAGACATTCACAGAAGATGTTATCTGCTTCGAGAAGTTTCAGATTATCTTCCGAAACTCTGTTGATGACAGAACCAGCAATGAATTTTGCATTCTGAAATGCAGGGAATGCCTCACGAATCTGCGAAACCATATTCCGGATAGTTTTTCCGGTAGAGATTTCGTCATCAATTAGAATGATTTCCTGTGTCCGGGGGAGTGTTTCAGAAAGGTATAATCTCTGTTCGACAGCATGGCTGTGTTCTTCTTTGAAGTTCAGGCAGTCGCCGTCAAGTTTTTCTCTGGTCGTATGCAGAAAGCAGACATCTTCCGGAAACTGCATGGCGGAATGCAGAGCAATTGCCGTTGCAGTTTCAGCAAAGCCGATAATCAGTTTCGCATTTGGGTATTTTTGATATAATTTTCTGCCGAGTGTCTGCATCATATGCAGTGCTTCGCCTGGTTCGACAGCAAGATGTTTCGCCTGTAGCGGATTGACTAACAGATAGCTTCTTTTGGAATTCTGATAACGTTTTGCCAGTCTCAGCAGATGTGTCTGATTATAATGCAATGGAAAGCACTCCTTTCGGGATAACGCCGTATAAATCGCCTAATATTTTGATTCTTTTTGCCCATTTGCCGTGACATTTCAGCTCATTCATGCGCGAACCGCCAAAGCCTTTCTGTACGGCTTTCTGAGATTCATTCCAGTTTAGAATCCGGCAAGCATCACGATAATCTTCTTCGGAGACTTTCAGACTTTCCCAGATAAACGGCAACTGTGTGGGATGAATGGCAGTTTTTCCAATAAAGCCGTTGAGTCTGTCAAGGGATAATTCTTTCTGCATACCGGAAATCCAGGAGGGATTATCCATGCCGAAATATTCCCAGACGGGTGCAGACACGACGAAATCGCTGGAAAACTGATTCAGGATATCGGCAAGGATATCACGGATGATGCCTATCTGGTAGATATTTTCTTCTTCTGAACGGCGCAGACCGTAAAGATTACAGAAGTCATTTCCGCCTGTGCGGATATTGAGAATCAGGGGATAAACTGCCATTAATTTATCATAAAGTAATTTTAGTTCCTGCTGACGGGTAGACATGTCAGCAATGGCACGGCTTTCGAGAATCGGCATGGCATAGACAGTATGTTCTGCATTCCGGTTGATTTCCTGTAAGGCAGAAAGCCATGCATCTGCATTGGCAGAATCGAATTTCGGCAGAATAAAGCCTGTAAGGATTCGTGCAGTTTCGCCCAGCAGATTCCAGAGACGGAGCATGTGTTCTGCCGAACGGATGCGGATGAACAATAACGGAAAATCTTCACGTGTTTCCGCATACAATCTAGAAAAAGTATGGCAGAGAGCCTGTTCTGCTTCCGGCAGAGCACTATCCAGAATGGAATCTTCCAGACAGAATGCTGTGCTTGTCAGATAAGGAATTGTTTTGTGAATAATTTTTTCGGCAATATCTTTCTGTATGGCGGGGGTATAAAGCAGCCCCCCGACATGATATGCCAGTTCTGTAATTTCCTGACTCATCTTATATTCTCCATTGTTCTTGAAATGAAATTTAAATCAGCATAGGAAAACTCTGTTTAATTATAACAGAATTATATCAAATATAAAGCACAGTGAAATTAAATTTATGTTAAATCATTCTACCTCAATGCCGAAACGACGGCAGAGTTCTTCCAGACCGTCACGGTATCCGGAAGCCACTGCACGGAATTTCCAGGTATTCTGATAGCGGTAGAGTTCGCCGGCGACAAGTGTACGTTCTGTTTTAAGATTCTGCAAATCCATCCAGGCAATCTGTTCATTATGATGGAAGATTTGCAGAACAGGCTGTTCGACCTGTGAAAAATCAAATGCCGGGTTGTCTCCATAAGCCGAAAAGCAGACAGCAATTTTCTGAATGTCTTGATAGACTTTGCTCAGGATGAAAGCAGTTTCAGGATATTCTGCACCGTCTACAATGGCCGCACCGCCGTTTTTTGAGATAAGATTTCCGAAAAATACCATATCTTCATCACATCCGGTGAGTTCATTTTCATGAAGCATGAAAACATAAGCATCCATCTCCATAGGGAGTTTTAATTTTTGATATACTAGCCGGATTCTGATTTCATCTTTGAGATAGTCGGATAAATCCAGCCGCGCACCGGCTTTGAGCAATGTGCCTGTACGGGCGGAAGCATCCAGCTTTCTGGGAACAGGTTTTTCCGGAACAGGAAATTCAGCTTCCTGAAGGGCTTCAAGCTGTTCTTCCTGTTCGGCAAGGGAAGAAACGTCGAAAATTTCAAATTTCGGTGCGGATGGTTTCACCTGAAAGTCTTCTTCCTGAAAATCGGCAAAGGCAAAATATTTGCTGAACCGAATCCGCAAAGAAGGCATTTTTTCAAATAAAGCTTCTATTTCCTGACGAGTACCGCGGAGAATCACAGCCAGATTTTCTTTATGTGTGTTCAGAAGCGTTTCCAGAATTTCTGCGCCTTCCGGGGTCAGACTGTCAGGATGAGAAAGCAGAAGCACATTCCCTTCTGCAATTGAAAGCACTTCTTTAAAAGAATCTTCTTCCAGTTCCGAAGCATTGGCTCTGACAGTTTCGCCGTCGGATAAAAATCCCAGTACATGGTAGATTTTCCCCATTAGTTCGGCTGCCTGCGTTCTGCCTGTGCCGGGTTCTCCGGCGAAAATAAGATGCAGGGGAACAGGTGTGAAATCAAGATGCTGTCCGGCTTCTGCTTTCCAGACCTGCATCAGCCGGATAAAGGCATGAATATTCAGTTTGACTTCTTTCAGGCCTTTGAACTGGTCAAGTTTCTGTTCCAATACTTCAAGTGTCTGTATTGAATTTGGCTCATTCTGCATGATAACATACACCTCCAAAAAATAAGAGGAATCTCCGGATTCCTCTTATCTGTGCTTTACTTACTGTTATTCGGATGACAGGCCTTAATTGAAACGTCCTGCCAGGGATTTAATATCATTATCTGTGGTAGCCTGTCCGACAGCACTGAATTTCCATTGTCCGTTATGACGATAGATTTCACCGAAAATCATGGCTGTCATGCCGTTGTAGTTTTCAGAAAGATTGTAGCGGCAAAGTTCCTGATTATTATCTGCATCTACAATGCGGATAAAGGCGTTCTGAATCATGCCGAACTGCTGGTTGCGTTCTCTTGCCTGATAGATATTGACCACGAAAATGATTTTATCATAATTTTGCGGAACACGCTGTAAATCAACAATAATCTGTTCGTCGTCGCCGTCGCCTGCGCCGGTCAGGTTGTCGCCCATATGCTGAACTGCCCCGGAATTGTCTTTCCGATTGCCGAAATAGACAATATCTGAACTGGAAATCACTTTTCCGCCAACGCAGAGAAAAGCAGAAGCATCACAGTCGATATTCTGTGTTTTTGTACTGCCGAACAAACTGCCGAACAGTCCGCCGGATTTCTGCGGCTGTGCTTCATCCCAGCCGAGACCGACAACAACCCTTTTCAGTGTACCGCCGTCGGATTTCTGTAAATTGACTTTCTGGCCTTTTACTAAGTTTACTCCCATAATCGAATTACCTCAATCCTTTCTGCCGGGTGTCCAGTTCATTCCCCAGCCGAAAGCTCTGTCCATTTTGACATGACCTTCATAGAACTGCACCAGCTTTTCTACAGAGAAAGTTTCATCATTGCTGTTTTCCAGCATGGCAATGGCACACATTCTGAGTGCAGAGCCGTATTCATCCATACGGACAATCAAGTCTTGACTGCCGGGGCATTTGACAGTGACAATGCCGTCAGCACTTCGCCAGTTGGCGACACCTTCGTAGATGAATGTATAAATCAGGATTCTCTTGAATTCAGAAATATGCGTACCGTTTACATGCAGGTTTTCGCCGTCGGAAGCTGCACCGCTTCTGTCGTCGCCGTCAAGTGCAATGTAAGGGAAATTCTGCAAGCTTCCGAAAGTATTGCCGAGTGCCTGTACACAGCCTTTTCTGCCGTTTTTCATTTCATAAAGACAGCCTAAGTCCAAATCTATCGACTGCTGAGGCAGTGTCAGCCCCAGAATCTTTTTTGCCGGGGGCTGACTCCAGTTGAGATTAATTAAAATCTCTCCTAGCGGTTTGCCTGTATTTTTAGATAAATTGACTTTCTGTCCTTTTCGTAATTCAACTGCCATAGCCGTAATTATGCATCTAAGCCGAAATTGCGGCACAATGCTGCCAGACCGCCGGAGAAGCCTGAACCGATAGCATTGAACTTCCATTCGCCGTTATAGCGATACAGTTCAGCAACAACAACTGCTGTTTCGATAGAGAAGTCTTCGCCGAGGTCGAAATGAATCAGTTCTTCGCCGTTTTCCTGATTCAAAATGCGGATATAGGCATTGTTTACCTGACCGAAATTCTGATTTCTTGCATCAGCTTCAAAGATAGTAACTGTGAAGTCAATCTTGTCGATATTGGCCGGAACAGCACTCAGGTCGATATTGATAACTTCGTCATCGCCGTCACCTGCGCCGGTTTTATTATCGCCCATGTGGGAAACAGAACCGGAAGCATGTTCCTTGTTGTTGTAGAATACGAAATCCGCTTCAGAAGAAGCCTTGCCATCTGCGCCGAGCAGAAAAGCAGCAGCATCGAGGTCGAAATCAGAACCGCCGTCATACTTGTTGATATCCCAGCCAAGGCCTACCATAATTTTTGTCAGACCGGGGTTTGTTTTTGTGAGGTCAACTTTCTGACCTTTAGACAGATTTACCATAAGAAAAATCCTCCTTTAATAAAATATAATAAATTAAAAAATTATACATTGACGCCGAAATTTTTGCCCAGTGCATACAGACCGCCGGCAAATCCTGAACCAATAGCATTGAATTTCCATTCGCCGTTATGACGGTACAGTTCACCAACAACAATGGCTGTTTCTACTGAAAAATCTTCGCCAAGGTCGAAACGAATCAGCTCTTTTCCGTTTGTTTCGTCAAGAACATGAATATAAGCGTTGCTGACCTGTCCGAAATTCTGGCATCTTGTTTCTGCATCATAGATAGTAACAGTAAAGTCAATCTTGCTGATATTAGCAGGAACTTTGCTGAGGTCAACTTTGATAACTTCGTCATCGCCTTCGCCTTCGCCGGTGAGGTTATCACCTGTGTGCTCTACTGAACCGGATGCGTGCATCAGATTATTGTAGAATACGAAATCCGCATCACTGGTGACTTTGCCGTTGGCATCCAGCAAAAAAGCGGCAGCATCAAGGTCGAAATCTGCACCGCCGTCATAGCGGTTTACATCCCATCCGAGACCTACAATCAGTTTGGAAAGTCCGGGATTTCCTTTTGTGAGGTCAACTTTCTGACCTTTCATTAAACTTACAGCCATTGTCATATACCTCCTAGTATATAGAATTATTTTTTCACAGCATAATGCTGATGAATGCAGAATTATTCGGCTTTCTTATTGCCGACGATTGCCTTTCTGATAAGGTCAACCGGAATGATAGTCAGGGCAAAAATCAGAACAATTAACCATTCCTTGCCGTTCATGCCGTAGCATCTGAGAACAGAACCGCCGATATAAGTCATGATAATCTGTACCAGAGTGATACCACCCATAACTTTCAGAAAGCCCTTGTTTTCGGTGATATGGTCAAAGAGATTCATTTTTTCAGTTCTTGCATTGAATGCGTTTGCAACGGCAATCAGGATGAAGAATGCGAAATATCCGGTCAGCAGATAAGATTTTGTCTGTGTTGCAGAAATAACATCATCAGGTCTGAACCAGTCTTTCATAAACTGTGTCAGAATGAAAACCATACTCAGGCAGAATGACCAGATAGCTCCGGTGATGATTTCAGACCACATATATTTGCTGACAATCGGTTCGTCACGGCGTTTCGGCTTTTCGTCCATATATTCTTTCAGAGCCGGTTCACCGCCGAATGCAAGTGCTGCGAGGGTATCCATAACGAGGTTGACCCACAGAATCTGTGTGATGGAAAGCGGATGGTCAATGCCTACCAGCGGACAGATAAAGCTTACCAGTACGGCAGATACATTGATTGTCAACTGGAATACAATAAATTTACGGATGCTGTTGAAGATAGTACGTCCAAACAGAATCGCCTTTTCGATAGACAGGAAGTTATCATCGAGGATAACGATTTCACTGGCTTCTTTAGCAACTTCCGTACCGCCGCCCATTGCAAAGCCGACATCAGCTTTTTTCAGGGCAGGGGAGTCATTTACACCGTCACCAGTCATGCCAACAACTAAATCAAGTTCCTGTGCGATTCTGACCAGACGGCTCTTATCAGTCGGGAGGGCACGGGCTACAACGCGGAGTTTCGGCATAATCTTCTTGACTTCATCATCAGTCAGAGCGTTAAGTTCATCAGAAGTCAGGCGAACGTCATCATCCGAACGGATGATACCTGCTTCTTTAGCAATAGCAACAGCAGTTTCTTTTCTGTCACCAGTAATCATGATAACCTGAACGCCGGCTTTCTGCACCTGTGCGATAGCTTCGATAGATTCCGGACGAACATCATCACGAATGCCTGTGATGCCGACGAGTGTCCATTCACCAGCAGGAAGACCTTCCTGTGTGATACCGCCGTCACTGATAGCGAATGCCAGTACACGGATGGCACGAACAGCGAGTTCATCAATCTTAGCAGTCATGATTTTGGCATCAAACGGCTGTTTCTGACCATTTGCATCATAATAATATTTGCACTTGTCAATAATTTTTTCAGGTGCGCCCTTGATGAGTGTGCCAGTAACAGCACCTTCTACCTGTGCAAGGGAGAATTTGTTGGTACTATTGAACGGTACGCTGTCGATAAGCTTAATATTATCATTATTTTCAACGTCTTTGACAAAATTCAGCAAGGCACGTTCTGTCATATTGCCACCGACAGCCTGACGCTGTGCACCCTGTCCGGAGATAACAGCACTTGTATTATTGAAGATGCTGGCTCTCATCAGAAGTGCTTGTGCTTCGCCGATAGAATTATAACTATCAAATGCATTGCCTGCGCCGTCAGTATAATTCACTACTTCGAGCTGACCTTTTGTGATAGTACCGGTTTTATCGCTCATGAGCAGGTTCAGGCTTCCAGCGGTTTCGATACCGGAAATCTTTCTGACGAGGACGTTTTCTTTCAGCATTTTGCCCATGTTCTGAGCGGATACGATAGCAATCATCAAGGGCAGACCTTCCGGAACAGCCATAACAATGATGATAACTGCTAAGATAACAGCTTCTACTAAATCAGTCAGAATACCGGTAATGTCAGAGAAATAAGCCGCTGCACCGCCGTCATTGTTCACGATACACTGAATCATGAACGCAATCGCGATAGCTGCACCCCCGACATAGCCGAACACGCTGATTTGATTAGCCAGTTTGCCGAGCTTTAATTTCAGCGGAGTTTCTCTGTCCTCATCTGTCTGGAGTTCCTTTGCAATTTCGCCGTAAATGGTTTTATCGCCTACAGTGGTTGTCTGCATTACGGAGTTGCCGGAGCATACAACTGCGCCTCTGAATACTTTGTTCGGATGTAAGAAGTCACGGCTTGCACCTGCTTCTTCGGTAACTTCTTCAACGGGTTCTTTCTTGGCTTCTTCAGATTCGCCGTTAAGAACAGACTGGTCAACTTTGATGTTGCCGTCAATCAGAACACCATCAGCCGGAATCTTATCACCGGACTGAAGCAGAACGGCATCACCGACAACAATTTCATCAATCGGGATTTCTACGATTTCGCCGTCTCTGTAGACTTTGCACTTAATCTGGGAAGCTTCCGCCTGCAATGCCTGAAAAGCATTTTCATTCCTGTATTCCGAGAATGTCGAAACCAGTGTAGCAATCAGTACAGCGGCTGCAATACCAATAGTTTCAATCCAGTCGGCTTTGCCCATACACGCAAATATCACGTTGATGATTAAAGCAACGAGCAGAATTTTAATCATGGGGTCGCCGAAGTTGCCAAGCAGTTTCTGCCAGAATGTTTCCGAAGCCTGTTCCGACATCTTGTTACTGCCGTACTGGGCTCTGGACGCTTCGACCTGTTTTTGAGTCAGACCTTTGATTTCTTTCATCTTGATTTCCTCTCCAAATATAATAAAAATTTTTTAAAGACTGAAAAATCTATCAGCCTTTGGGGAATATTATACCACATCCGGTAAAAAAACACAAGTTTTTTACAGTTTTTTTCTGACATTCATCACTTTATACAAGTCTTGATTCTGAAATTTGTAAAAATTGCTGATTTTTTAAATTTTAAAAATTTCGCAAAAAACAATTGCCTTTTTCCCAAATATGTGTTACAATAGAAGTAATCATTGCAGAATTCTGCAAAATCATCAAAAGGAGGACAAAACATGTCTGTTTTCCGTGTTTATGTTGAAAAAAAGCCTGCTTATGCAGTCGAGGCACAGTCCGTTCTGAATGACCTGCGCACTGCCCTGAGACTGAACCTGACAGGTGTCCGCATTCTGAACCGCTATGATGCTGATAATCTGAGCGAGGAGGATTTCAAGAGAGCCATCCCGACAGTATTTTCTGAACCCGCTGTTGATGAAGTCTACAGCGAACAGCCGGAACTTTCTGAGGGAGAAAGAATGTTTGCTGTCGAATATCTGCCCGGCCAGTTTGACCAGCGCGCTGATAGCTGTGAACAATGCATTCAGATTCTGACCCAAAAAGAAAGATGTCGTGTCAAGAATGCCAGAATTTATATGATTTCCGGTGTGGATTCTGATGCTGATTTCGAGAGAATCAAGAAGTATCTGATTAACCCTGTCGAAAGCCGTGAAGCTACACTCAAAGCTTATAAAACGCTGGATACTAATTATGAAATTCCGACCACTGTCGAAACCCTGGAACGCTTTATTGACCTCAATGAAGCTGGTCTGAACAAGTTTATTCAGGAATTCGGCCTTGCTATGGATTATGATGATATTAAATTCTGTCAGGATTATTTCCGGAATACTGAACATCGTGACCCGACTATCACTGAAATCCGCATGATTGATACCTACTGGAGTGACCACTGCCGACACACAACATTCCTGACAAATATCCAGAATGTTGAAATTCCTACGGATTATATCAAGAAAACTTATGATAAATATCTGGAAGACAGAAAGGCACTCGGCAGAGAAGAAAAGCCCCTGACTCTGATGGATTTGGCTACCATGGGCGCAAGAAAGCTCAAAGCAGACGGCCTGCTGAAAGACCTTGACGAAAGCGAAGAAATCAACGCATGTTCTGTCAAGATTAAAGCCAATATCGACGGCGAAGAAGCTGACTGGATTCTGATGTTCAAGAACGAAACGCATAACCATCCGACGGAAATTGAACCGTTCGGCGGTGCGGCAACCTGTCTGGGCGGCGCAATTCGTGACCCGCTTTCAGGACGTTCCTATGTATATCAGGCAATGCGTGTAACTGGTGCGGCCAATCCGTTAGTCCCTGTAGAAGATACCATTGCCGGAAAACTCCCCCAGAGAAAAATCACTGTTGGTGCGGCCAATGGTTACAGTTCCTATGGCAACCAGATTGGACTTGCTACCGGTCATGTAGCAGAAGTATATCATCCTGGCTATATGGCTAAGAGACTCGAAATCGGTGCAGTACTGGGCGCAGCTCCGGCTGAGAATATCCGCCGTGAAAGACCTGTTCCGGGTGATGTGGTTATCCTGCTCGGCGGTAAAACCGGCCGTGACGGCTGCGGCGGTGCAACAGGTTCTTCTAAATCTCATACACTGGAATCTCTGGAATCCTGCGGTGCAGAAGTACAGAAAGGCAATCCTGCCGAAGAACGCAAACTTCAGAGACTGTTCCGGAATCCGGAAGTAACTTCTATGATTAAGAGATGCAATGACTTCGGTGCAGGTGGTGTATCTGTCGCAATCGGTGAACTGACAGACGGCCTTGTTATCGACCTCGGTGCAGTGCCAAAGAAATATGACGGTCTGGATGGTACGGAAATTGCAATTTCTGAATCTCAGGAAAGAATGGCCGTTGTTGTTTCTGCCGAAGATGCTGAAAAATTTATTGCAGAAGCCGCTAAGGAAAATCTTCAGGCAACGAAAGTTGCTGATGTTGTCGAAGAACCTCGCCTCAAGATGAACTGGAACGGCAATACTATTGTTGACCTGTCCAGAGACTTCCTGAACTCTAACGGCGCAGTAAAATATACAGATATCGAAATCGAACAGCCTCTTGCAGATACTTCCGAAACACCGGAAAATGTTCCGGCAAGCTGGTCTGAAATGATGGCCGACCTGAATGTATGTTCTCAGAAGGGTCTTGTTGAAAAATTTGACTCCACTATCGGTGCAGGAACTGTTCTGATGCCTTACGGCGGTGCATATCAGATGTCGCCTTCTCAGGCAATGGCTTGTAAGCTTCCGGTTCTGAACGGTGAAACAGATACCTGCTCTCTGATGGGCTGGGGCTATAACCCGAATATCAGTGTCAGAAGCCCGTATCACGGCGCAATGCTGGCAGTTATTGAATCTGTAGCCAAAGTTATTGCCGCAGGTGGTAAGCGTGAACAGTGCTGGCTGACGTTCCAGGAGTACTTTGAAAGAACACAGAACGACCCGAAACGCTGGGGCAAGCCGTTAGCGGCCCTGCTTGGTGCATATAAGGCACAGTTAGAGCTTTCCTGTGGTTCTATCGGCGGTAAGGACTCCATGTCAGGAACGTTTGAGCATATTGATGTTCCGCCGACACTGGTATCTTTTGCCGTTTCGACAGCAAGTTCCAGAAAAGTGGTTTCCACAGAATTCAAGAATATCGGTGATAAAGTCATTCTCTTAACTCCTGAATATGATGAAAATGGTTTGCCGGTATTTGACAGCATCCGGAAGACGTTCGACCAGATGGAAAAAATTATTGCTGACGGCCGTGCAAAGGCAGTCTGGACAGTAGGTTATGCAGGTGTTGCCGAAGGTATCGCAAAAATGGCAATGGGTAATAAATTCGGCTTCCAGTTCTCCGGTGCAGTCGATTCCGAAACACTGTTCAAGCCTTGCTATGGTGCATTTATTGTTGAGCTCGAAGGTGAATCTCTGCCGGAAGAAAATCTGCTTGGTCAGGTTATCGAAGATTATAAGATTTACACGCTGGATTATTCCGTGTCTCTGGAATCTCTCCAGAGAATCTGGGAAGAAAAGCTGGAATCTGTATTTCCGTGCAGAATCAAGACTACTGAAGAAAAGCCGGAAGTTTACAGTTTCAAGGCAGATTCTCGTCCGACACCTGCAATTCATGTGGCAAAGCCGAGAGTATTTATTCCGGCATTCCCCGGCACAAACTGCGAATATGATTCCGCAAGAGCATTCGAGAAAGCCGGAGCAGAAGCAGATATTCTGGTTATCCGGAATCTGTCTGCAAATGATATTGAAGAATCTGTTAAGATTGCGGCTGAAAAAATCGCACAGTCCCAGATTGTAATGCTTCCGGGCGGATTCTCCGGCGGTGATGAACCAGAGGGAAGCGGTAAGTTTATTACAGCCTTCTTCCGGAATCCGGCTGTCAAGGATGCCGTGCATGACCTGCTCCAGAACCGTGACGGCCTGATGCTGGGTATCTGCAACGGATTTCAGGCATTAATCAAGCTCGGACTCGTGCCGTTCGGTGAAATTGTTGATATGACAGGCGAATCTCCGACATTGACATTCAATACAATTGCAAGGCATCAGTCCATGATGGTGAATACCAGAATTGCATCTAATAAATCTCCGTGGCTGGCCTCCAGTGAAGTCGGCGATATTCATGCAATTCCGATTTCTCACGGCGAAGGACGCTTTGTCGCTCCGGAAAGCCTGATTCAGAAGCTTGCAGCCAACGGTCAGATTGCGACACAGTACGTTGACCTGAATGGCAGACCTACAATGGATATTCGCTATAATCCGAATACTTCCATGAGTGCGATTGAAGGTATTACTTCTCCTGACGGCCGTGTACTTGGCAAGATGGGACACAGTGAACGTAAAGGCACTGACATCAGCAAGAATGTACCTGGTGTAAAAGACCAGCAAATTTTTGAAAACGGTGTAAAATATTTCTTATAATACAAATAAAAAACGGCTGGGCAGAAGCTCAGCCGTTTTTAATATATTTAATTAATTTAAAATCGCAGGAGTCCAGTATTCTTCATTGTACATATCTGTAAATCGATACATGATACGAATTGTACCGTCACCGACTTCAGTATTGCTGATAGTCAGATTATCAGATACTGTGAGGGTATCGCCGAGATAGTAGCTGTCTTGATAGTCACCGTCGTAGGAATAGTAATCGCACAGGAAGTCGAGAGTATCACCGTTCTGGAGTTCTGTCATATTTTTCGGAATAGTATCAGTTTCCTGATTGATATAATCCGTAGAAGCACCTGCAACATAGCCGGAAGGATTTTCATTATCGAACACGAGAATCAAATTGACACGTTCCTGATTCAGCATAGCCGGAACATAGCCTGTAATGGTATATTCTTCGCCGTTTTCGACAGTATCCATATGATAATAGGCAACAGGCTGGCCATTGATGGAAAGCCATGTTCTGTCGGTATCGGCGACAAGACTGCCGTTTTCGTCGAAGCCGTAGAGATTATCAAGACCCAAATCGACATAGCCTGTGCCGTCATCATAGAACATGTTCAGGTCAAGCTGATGTACCATTTTCCATTGATTTTCGGGGAGAGTCATGATATATTCGCTGGAATCGTTCTGTGTCCAGATGAGATTGGAAGTATCAAAATAATTCATAGAGATATAATCAGCTGCCTGAGAATCAGAAACTGCATTATCACTCATGAAGTCAATATTAGAGCTGTCAAGGCCTTCGATACTTCTGCCGGAGCTGGAAGGGCTTGCAAGGAAGCTTGTCAGCAGACTGCCAATCATATCTGCGCCGCCGCTTTCGAGGAAAGAACCGCCTAAATTCAGAAGCGACGAAACAGGTGAACCTGTACCCCCTGCGGCAATCTGACCGCTGGTTTCGAGCTTGGCAAACTGCCGGATGCAGTTGCTGTATTCGCTGTCCATACCTATTTGGCTGTAAGTAGAGCAGGCCTTATCAACATAGGAAGTCCTCTTATAAGGGAAGTAGATGGAAACTCCATAAGCGTTTGACATATTGGAAGAAGTACGGTTGTATTTGACAGCATTCCGGATGGCTTTGCTGAGTTCTTTTCCTTCGGAAGTGTTCATGTTTTCGGCGAAGTGTACTAAATCTACCTGGTCTATTTTGGAACTTTGTGCGAATTCTCTTGCAGAATATCTTGCCTGAGAAACTTCCTGATATTCCTGATTTGAGATTTTTGCACTGACGGACTTGGAAAAAGCTGTCAGGTTAGAGGGGACTGTATTAGCAAATTCGGCCAAATCAATAACAGAAAGCGTTGTCTTTTGTCCCTTGCATTTTTCAGCGCATTTGGTAATAAAATCATCAACAATATTTTTGCCGATTTCAACTGTCGGCAGAGATGTATTATTTCCCAGATTTGTCACCCAGTTGGTGTAATACCAGCCTATGCCGGGTTCAGTTTCTTCAGAAGCAACCATATAATCTGCATAGTCATTGAGCATGAGGGCAGTTTCAGCCGTTGCCATAAGGCAGGCATCAAAGCCAACAAAATCGAACTTGACACCGCCGTTTTTCAGTGCCTGACTGATGCCGGAAAGCGACATAGAACCGCTGGACTGATATTTTTCATCATAGCCGTAACCGCTGACAGAACCGCCGCCGTGATCCCACAGGATGAGTTCATTCCGGTTAGCAGGAAAATTCTGATTGCAGTACTGGATAAAAGCAGAAAGGGTATTGGGGTCAGTCATGGGTTTTGCGCCGTCGTCGCTGACAAGCAGTTTCAAACCACCATTGACAACTTGATAAATCTGGTTGGTGGTACTGCTGATGCCGGAAGTTTTCCATCCGGAGCATCCGCCTGTATAGACAATGATTTTCACATTATCACCATATTTGGCGTTTGCGATTTCCTGTAAGTCGGAAGAGGACATACCGTATTTGGATTCAAGGTCTGTACCGCACATGTAAAGCATGATGGTGACAGTATCCGCATTATTTCCCAGAATGCTGGTATATTTGGCTCTTGAACCGGATGCAACGGAAGTATCTGCCGAACCGCCGGAATTTGCGAAATAATTACTTCCAGAAGAACTACTGGTGAATCCTGCCGGAGCTTGTCCAGTCAGACTGCTGATGATACTGCTTCCGCCGGAAGTGCTGAACTGATTGGTATTTGCTGTGTGATTCGTTGTAGTATCAGAATCGAATCCGCCACCGAACAGCAAAGAAATAATAATCGCCAGCAGAGCGATACCACCGCCGCCGGCTGCGGCTTTTGTTCCGATACCGGAACTTTTTCCCTGACCGCCTGCGCCGACCTGACCTGTGCCGAGACCTTCGCCTCGTCTGTGAACACCGCTTCCGCCGGATGTGACATTTTTTTCTCTGGAGCGCGGTTTGTTTTGATTGTTGTCCATATCAGGAATCCTCCGTCCTTATGATAATTTCTAATTTTTAGTATACATGATTTTTGACGGCTTGTCAAGGTTTGTATCAGAAAACGGGTATCTTTTTAGCCTTTTGCATAGAAATCCCAGTAAGTGTAAAATTTTCGTTGGCAAGAGGAAAGAAAAAATAAAAAAGAGAGTGCAGAAGACTTGCACTCTCAGCC
>SVNI01000036.1 GCA_015066975.1 Ruminococcus sp.
CTGATATTAGTAACAGGTCCTACCGGTTCCGGCAAATCCACCACGCTGGCCGGTATGATTGACTATATCAACGTTCACAGAAGCGCACATGTCATCACAGTTGAAGACCCTATCGAATATGTACACTCCAACAAACTCTGCATGATTAATCAGAGAGAAGTTGGCGACGATGTTCCTGACTTTGCAATGGCACTCCGTGCTGCCCTCCGTGAAGACCCTGACGTTATCCTCGTCGGAGAAATGCGTGACTTTGAAACTATCAGTGCGGCTATCACCGCGGCTGAAACCGGACATCTCGTGCTCTCAACCCTGCATACGACCTCTGCGGCTGATACCATCAACCGTATTATTGATACTTATCCGGAACATCAGCAGAATCAGATTCGTACTCAGCTCGCCGGAAATATGGTCGGTGTTGTATCACAGACACTGCTCCCGACTCTGGATGGTAAAGGACGTACTGCCTGCATGGAAATCCTGAATGTAACGGATGCCTGTGCTGCTATGATTCGTGATGATAAAACACATTTGCTGTTATCGGCTATTCAGTCCGGTAAGCAGTTCGGCATGATGTGTCTTGACCAGGAACTTGCACGTCTTGTTAGAAGAGGGATTGTCGGCGAAAATGCCGCCCTTGAAAAATGCCAGAGCAAAGCCGAATTCTACAGATTCCTGAACGGTACAAACTAAATGTAATTCCGCGAAGTCCTCCCAGCGGGGAGGACTTTGTTTCATGACAGGAGGATTTTATTTATGAGATTATTGGTGATTGACGGCAACAGCATTATCAACCGGGCATATTACGGAATTCGTCCGCTGTCGAATCATAAAGGTGTGTTCACAAATGCACTGTTTGGATTCATGAATATCTATCTGAAAGCGGTCGGTGATATTAAGCCGGATGGTGTCGCCGTTGCATTCGATTTGAAAGCCCCGACATTCCGGCATCAGGCGGATGCGGAATACAAATCCAACCGCAAGGGAATGCCTGACGAACTCGCCATGCAGATGCCCTATCTGAAAAAAATTCTGAAATATATGGGCATTTCCTGCCTGAGTGCAGAGGGCTTTGAAGCAGATGACATTCTCGGAACACTTGCGGATGCCTGCGACAAATCCGGCGAAGAATGCGTGATTCTCACAGGGGACAGGGACAGCCTGCAACTGGTTACTGATAAAGTAACTGTGCATCTTGCGACAAATCAGAAAAATATTGTCTACACACCGGAAGTTTTTGAATCAGAATACGGTTTTGAGCCGATTTATCTGATTGATTTAAAGGCTCTGATGGGGGATGCTTCCGACCATATTTCAGGAGTAAAGGGAATCGGTGAAAAAACAGCGAAAACCTTAATTCAGGCATGGCATAGCATTGAAGATTTATATGAACATCTGGATGAAGTACAGGTCACGCCCAGAGTAAAGAAATTACTGCTGGACGGAAAAAAAGATGCCGAAAACAGCAAATTCCTTGCGACTATCGTGAAAAATGCCCCTGTTTCGGTGAATCTTTCTGAGTATATCCCGAAAAAACAGGATTCCGAAAATCTCAGGAAATTACTGACCGAACTGGAAATGCATAAACTTCTGGAAAGACTGCATCTCGAACCGCTCGCCGGAATCGATTCTGAAAATACGCAGGAAGAAGCCCCTGAACTTCAGATTGTCGGTTATCCGGCAATTCAGAATTCAAAACTGCCTGTGGCCTATCGGCTGACAGATGGGGTGAATTTCGGTTCGGAACAGATGCTTTCCGTCTGTGTGCAGAATCAGTTATTCGTCACCGAAGATGAAAATCTGATTTTTGATTTTCTGGAATCGGATTTGCAGAAAATTACAGATGATGCCAAACCGCATTATCATTATGTGCTCTGTCACGGCAGAAAGCTGAAAAATGTCATGTTTGATGCCTCTGTTGCCGGATATCTGCTGAATCCTTCCGCAACAGATTACAGCGTTCAGGCACTGTGCACACAGCTTCATGTGCCGTATTATCAGGATGAATTGCAGAATCATGCTGATTTGCAGGCTTTGGAAAAGCTTTCGGAAAAAGCACTTCATCAGCTCGAAAAAGATAATATGCTGGTGCTGTTCAATCAGATGGAACTACCTCTGACAAGAGTGCTTGCTTCTATGGAGCATGAAGGCGTTTTGGTTGATATGCAGGGAATTCAGGAGTTCGGCAGAAAACTCACTTCCAGAATCGCTGAAATCCAGAAGCAGATTTATGACCTCGCCGGGGAAACGTTCAATATTGCCTCCCCCAAGCAGTTAGGAAAAATTTTATACGAAAAATTTCATCTTCCTGTCAGGAAAAAGACAAAGGATAAAGTAAGTTATTCTACAGGAGCAGAAGTGCTTGAGAAATTCAGAGATGAGTGCGCTGTGATTGAACCAGTTCTTGAATACCGGCAGTATACGAAATTGCAGTCTACCTATGTGGACGGACTCCTGAAAACTGTCGTTGACGGCAGAATTCATACGAATTACAAGCAGACTGAAACCAGAACAGGCAGACTTTCTTCGACTGAACCTAATCTCCAGAATATTCCCGTCCGTACAGAGTTAGGCCGTCAAATGCGGAAATTCTTCCGGGCTGGGAAGGGGAATCTTCTGCTTGATGCCGACTATAGTCAGATTGAACTCCGTCTGATGGCGCATTTAAGTCAGGATAAGGCTATGCAGGAAGCATTCCTGTCTGGTGCGGATATTCATACGGCAACTGCCGCTAAAATCATGAAGATTCCAGAATCAGAAGTAACCTCTCAGATGAGAAGTGCCGCAAAGGCGATTAATTTTGGCATTCTGTACGGCATGGGAGAAAAGAAACTTTCCAGAGAAATTCATGTTTCAAAACAGGTTGCCAAGGAATATATCGCTGAATATCTGGGAACATTTCCCAAAGTTTCGGAATTTTTAGAAAAAACAATAAGTGATGCTGATGAAGCAGGTTATGTCTGCACAATGTATCACAGAAGAAGATATGTTCCGGAATTGAAGTCTAAAGACAAAAAACTGAGAGCTTCCGGCGAGAGAATATGCAAAAATACACCCTTGCAGGGCACGGCTGCCGATATCATCAAGCTGGCGATGATTCGGGTGCATGACAGGCTCGAACAGGAAGTGCCGTCTGCGAAATTATTATTGCAGGTGCATGATGAACTGATTGTCGAAGTGCCGTTCGCAGATGCTGATAAGGCCGCACAGGTGCTTCACGAAGAAATGATTCATGTCGCTAAGCTGTCTGTTCCGCTGACGGCAGATGTAAACAGAGGTGAAACTTGGTACGATGCAAAAGATTAAGATTTTGAAACTCTCTCCCGAAAATACTGCACTGCTCAAAGCATGTGCAGAACTCGAAAAAATCTGCATTCCGGAAGAAGCTTGGAATCTGGAAAGTTTTCGTTCCGAAGCAGAAAAGCCTTCCGGTTTCGTGCTTGTGGCACTGGATGAAAATCAAAATGTTGTCAGCTTTCTGACAGCGTCCTGCATTCTGGATACTGCGGATTTGACAAATATTGCTGTTGCACCGGAATACCGCAGACAAGGCATTGCCGGAATGCTTCTGAAAGAATTATGTGCCAGAATCGGAAAAGTAAGCCTTTTCCTCGAAGTGCGAGAATCGAATCTTCCAGCCAGAGAATTTTATCAGAAACATGGTTTTGAACAAGTCGGTATCCGGAAGAATTTTTATCAGCATCCTGATGAAAATGCTATTTTAATGAAATTGGAAAGTGAGTGAATCCCATGTTGATTTTAGGTATTGAAAGCTCCTGTGATGAAACTGCCGCAAGTGTTGTGAAAGACTGTACAGAATTAAAATCTTCAGTAATTGCTTCTCAGGCACTTGAACATCAGAAATACGGCGGTGTTGTGCCGGAACTGGCTTCGAGAAGACATTGTGAAAATATCTATTCGACAGTTCAGCAGGCACTGACGGAAGCTGATATTTCAATAGAGGAGCTGGATGGTATCGCGGTGACGTATACACCCGGATTAATCGGTGCTCTGCTGGTAGGAGTGAATTTCGCAAAAGGATTAGCATTCGCGGCCGGAAAACCCCTGATTCCGGTGCATCATATTACAGGGCATATCGCGGCAAATTATCTGGTGCATCCGGAATTGAAACCGCCTTATCTGTGTCTGGTAGTCAGCGGAGGACATACCATGCTTGTGGAAGTTATGGAGTATACGAAATTTCAGATTCTTGGTACAACAAGAGATGATGCCGCTGGAGAATGCTTTGATAAATGTGCCCGTGTGTTAGGGTATCCCTATCCGGGTGGTGTGCAGATTGATAAGGCCTCGCAGACCGGAGACCCGAAGAAATATACACTTCCCCGGCCGAGAGTTGCCGGAAGTGAGCTCGATTGCAGTTTTTCCGGATTGAAAACCGCAGTCATCAACATGGTACATCATGCTGAACAGGTCGGAGAGCCAGTCGATGCTCCCTCCATGGCAGCAAGTCTGCAACAGACAGTTTCGCAGATTCTGACTGAAAAAACTGAACTCGCCGCACAGAAAACAGGCTATACCACAATTGCAATGGCTGGAGGTGTTTCGGCAAATTCCGGACTTCGGAAAGCGATGCAGACTATGTGTCAGAAACATGGTTATCAGCTCTATATGCCGCCGCTGTCGCTCTGTGGTGATAATGCTGCTATGATAGCATGTCAGGGGGCTTATAATTTCTTAGCCGGGATTACCGCGGATGAAACGCTTAATGCATATGCTTCCGGCACGGCTATCGGTGAAATGAAAGAGACATAAGAAAATCCCTTCCGGAACGTCCCGGAAGGGGTTTTTTTGAATTTATGCAGGGTCATTCAAAGAGCCTGTCTGCGCCCAGTTCAGGAGAACTCTTTCATCAGAGAATGCAGAATTTTGTGCGTAGCCGTCATTTGAAGAATCTGTTACTGTTACAAAAGGGGATGTGCCGTAATATGTGCCGTCATAAATTGCGGTTGCAAGAATAGATGACCTGCCGACACGATAAGCTACCAAATCAAGATTTTTGATTGCACCAAAATAATGCTCCATAGCGGCTGCCATAACTTCATTTGGAACAGTAGAGCCGTTCTCTCCGGCATTTGCATCTGCGGCCGACCATACTAAATCTTTGTAAGTTTCCGAGCCGGAAAACAGTGAAAGGCCTTTGGTATCCAGCTCTGCAATAGAAGTAGAAGCAGCATTGGCAAGAGTTTTGGCACTGGAATTGATAGCTGTGACTTTTGCTTTCTTAACATATCCCAGCATACTTGGTACAAGAATCGCGGCCAGTACACCGATAATTGCAATAACGACGATTAATTCTACCAGTGTAAAGCCCCGGAAAGTTTTTTTCATAAAGACACCTTCTTTCGTGAAGATAAAATTTCACGTTTATTTCATATATTATAGCATAATTATCATAATTTGTCAATAGATTTGAAAAATAAAATTTCGGCTATATATCATAACTTTTGATAAAAATATAACACCCCTTCCAGATTTCCGGAGGAGGTGTTTCTGAATAAAAATCAAGATTCAGCTTAAAGAAGCATTTTGTGCCCAGTTCAGCAGTCTTTCAGAAGAATTATCAAATCTGGGGTCTTTAGCATAACCTTCTGTTCCGTCTACCTGTGAATTCAAAGTTTTATTAGGATATGTGCCATAATAGTCACCATTTTGAACAGCAGCGGCAGAAACGGAAACGGTGCTGACTCTGTAGACAGCACTTTCCAGTTCGTCTACGCGGTCAAAATACTTGCGGATTTTTGCGGCCATAATTTCTTCCGGTTCGGGGTTGACTTTAGTTTCGCCGTTATCAGCGAGCGTTTTAGTCCACGGATAGTCACCGGGAGGCAGCATTTTATCTTCTGTATCAAGTTCAGTCAAAGCAGTGATGGCGGCATTGGAGAGCAGTTTTGCATTGGAATTCACAGAGCCGACCTTGGCTTTTACAATAAAGCCAATCATGGAGGGAATGAGAATCCCGGCAAGTACAGTGAGGATTGTGATGACAACAACCAGTTCGACCAATGTAAAACCATGTAATTTCTTTTTCATAAAAACCCTTCTTCCCTAATGTTAAATATGTATTCATATTTATTTCATATTTTTCATATATTATATCACAGTTTTTTGAATTTGTCAAGAGGTTTCCGGGATAATATTTTTATTGTAGATTCTGGTTTTTTGTAAATTTTGTATAATAATTTCTACAAAAATATACAATTTGTATATTGCTTGAGAGTTAAAACGTTTTAGATAATTTCCAGAAACTGGAATTCAGAAAAAGCTGTACCAAGCAGGTACAGCTTTTGAAAACAGATTTATCTGATACAGCGTTTGGCCTTTTCCAGTGCCGAAGCAATGACAGCATCCATATCATAATATTTATATTCGCCGAGTCTTCCACCGAAAATGATATTCTTTTCAGCATCCGCAAGCTTTTTGTATTCTGCATAAAGCGCGCCGTTTTTTTCGTCATTGACAGGATAATAAGGCTCGTCGCCGGGTTTCCATTCAGAGGAGTATTCCCGGCTGATGACAGTTTTCGGCAGGTCATTTCCATTTGCATCCTTACCGAATTCAAACCATTTATGCTCAATGATTCTTGTCCAGGGTGTTTCTCTGTCCGTATAATTGACAGCCGCATTTCCCTGAAAATTCGGCTTGTCGAGCAGTTCCGTTTCAAAGCGGACACTTCTGTATTCCAAAGCACCCAGCCGGAAGCCAAAATAAGCATCAATCGCTCCGGTATAGACCACAGTTTCAGCGAGCTGGTCAAATTCTGACTTGTTTTCCAGATAATCCGTATTCAGACGTACTTCAATTCCGGAAAGCATATTTTCTACCATCTTCGTATAACCGCCGACAGGAATTCCCTGATAGAGCGCATTGAAATAATTATTATCAAAGGTCAGGCGCACCGGCAGACGCTTGATGATGAAAGCAGGCAGTTCCTTGCAGGCACGCCCCCACTGCTTTTCCGTATAGCCCTTGATGAGTTTTTCATAAATATCCCGTCCGACAAGAGAAATTGCCTGTTCTTCAAGATTCTGGGGTTCACCTGTGATTTCTTTCCGCTGTTCTTCGATTTTGGAAGCGGCTTCCTCAGGTGTGACAACACCCCACATCTGATTGAATGTGTACATATTGAACGGCAGGGAATACAATTTGCCTTTATAATTGGCAACAGGGGAATTTGTAAATCTGTTGAATTCTGCAAACTGTGTGATATAGTCCCAGACTTGTTTATTGTTCGTGTGGAAGATATGCGCACCGTAAATGTGCACATGTATGCCTTCAGTTTCCTTTGTATAGACATTTCCGGCGATATTGGGACGCTTATCAATCACAAGCACAGATTTTCCGGCTTTTTTTGCTTCGTGTGCGAAGACTGCGCCGTACAGACCAGCACCGACAATCAAATAATCATATTTCATAAATAAACCACCTTTCATTCATTTCCAGATAATGACTTCCGGAACAGCTTTTTTCCCTGCAATCCGATGTAATTTCTGTACTTTAGAAATTACTTTAACAGCATCTTCAAAACTGCCCTTGTCTGAAAGAATCCAATTAGATGTTTTTTTAGAAAAGCTTACATTTCCACTGTGCAGCCCTGTCTTCTGGACAAGCTTCATGATTCTGGAATCTGCACTGCAAAATACTGTTCCGAAATTTGCTTTGGAATTATCCTGTACATTCCGGCAGAGAGTAAGCCGTTCATTTTTCAGTCTCAGCGATTCGGCTTCTGACTGTACCGGAAATTGAAATTCTGCTTCTAAAACCAGCATATCTGAATTGTTCTTGAAAACAGAATTGCGGTAAGAAAATCCACATTCTTCTTTTGTCATGTGTACAATGCAGTTTTCCGGAATTTTCAGCACAGTAACAGAGAGAAGATAGTCACTAATGCACTTTTTGAATTTTCTTCCGCGTCCGGCATTCATCACAACTGCACCGCCGACCAGTCCCGGGACAGAATACAGATATTCAATTCCCCCACAGCCATTCTGATTGATAAAATCAATGAGTTTCTGAAGTCTGACAGATGCACCTGCACGAAAGTGACCTTCACCAAGAAAGGAAAGTTCTTTGTCAAATTGGCGCAGAGATACTACCAGCGGAAAACTGCGTTCTGCAATCAGCAGATTAGAACCGCCCCCGATAAAGAATTCCGGTTTTTGTTCTGCAATCAGTGTTACAAGTTCTTCTCTCGACTCCGGAATGCAGAATGTTTCTGCTGTTCCGCCAATACGGACAGTTGTATATTTCGAGAGATTTTCGTTTTTTAAGATTTTCATAATTATAACCCGCCTTTCTGCGAAAGGCACCAATGGGGTTATGAAAAAGGTGCTTTCGCTAAAGTAATATTTGTGATATAATGTAGTTGAGGGGTATGGTCAACTACAGAAACCGTGGAGGTGAGTAGCGGGGCTGTATAGCGGCAACCCTGCATAATTCTCCGTTAAATGACCAGAGTGCGCAGAAAGTAAAGTCTACGAGAATATCACGTGCAGGTACTTTTCTGAAACCGCTTCTTGTACAGATTGTCAATGCGCTGCTGAAATCAAAACAGCATCCCGAATTTAAAGAACGTTACCGCAGAATCAAGGCTCGAAGAGGACACAAAAAAGCCATTATTGCTGTCTGCCGTATGCTCCTGACCGCTATCTGGAACGTACTTTCAAAACTTGAACCATATTCTGCGAAGGGTTATCTTGCTGACAAACTCACTGAACATTCTGTAGTAATTTCTAAATCGGAAGGACTGGCTCTCCTGAGAAAGAGAGGTTACATCTTCCGGGATGAACTGACAGATTCAACCAGTTAGTCTGCGCAATGTTCAATATTTTTTCAGCTGCCCTTTGGACGGCTTGGTTTCGTGTGCCCTGTTGATGTTAACGTACAGCTATTTTTCTTTTTCAAACTTTCTCCCTCTTATGCTTTCTTTTTTGTAAGTGATGTCATTTTTTTCAGCAGGACAGTAATAATTTCCTGATTAAAGAAGAAAAAGGAAAAACCGCCAAGCAGAATATTTGCCAGATAAAAAGGAAGCTGTCTGGTAAAACAAAAGGCTGTCATGAGCACAAGAATGCCAAGCTGAAGAAACTGTAACTTCAGATTACAGCCGATTTTCTGAAACTTCTGCACATTGTACATGCGGTAATAATATAACAGCGCATATGAAATCAGCGTGGATAAAGAACCAGCAGTAATGCCGATGAAATTTACCAGACATAAATCCAGTATCAGATTAATTGCCGCAGCAATCATGGTCGAAATGCCAACATTCACCGTTTTTTTATGTGCAATATAAATTCCGCCGAAATAAGAAGACATCACATAGAAAAAAGTTCCCAGCACAAGCAACGGAATTTGATAATAGGCTTCATCATAATCGCCCTTAATCAGGATTTTAAATAAAACGGGCATTCCTGCAATCAGTACAGCAGTAAATCCAAAAATAAAATTATAATAAGTTTTCAGCATTTTGGTATAATACTGTTCTGCATTCTTGTCATTCACTGCCATAGAAGCATTTTCCTGCCATGCCATGACCATAATTGCCTGTGCTACAGAGAGAACATTCGGAATTTTATTGGCAACAGCATAGACAGCATTGGCTTCTACTCCCAGAAAGAAAGTAATCACCAGTCTGTCCGAAAGTTTTAGTACCCAGGTAGAAAGATTATTCGGAATCATCGGCCAGGAGAAAGCAAGCATTTCTTTCAGCAGGTCAGCAGAAAAATAATGTTTTTTGACAAACTGATACAGCTTTCCACTTAGAAATAGATAAAGTGATGCCGCAAAATTTGCTGCTGCCATGGAAGCAATGACCCCAAGCAAGCCTTTTTCAGCAACCTGCACGGAAAGGACAAGCCCAGCCATGTTTACAACAGAAAGGCAGACAGAAGCAATGGCATATTCCCTGTTGTGCCCTAAACCGCGGACAATCTGCCCCGCAGTCAGATATATTGTATCTATCAGGAAATAAACTGCAATCAGAATTTTCACCGCTGCCGAAACATTACGGAAAAACAATGGCATGAAAAATGATACCAGCAGCGTAATCGGGATGGTTACTGTCCAGATAGTCGAAATAATTCCGGCAGAACGTTCTTTATCACCGCGACAGTCTATCAGAAAACGAAATGCCGCAGACTGAATCTGAAGTGTCGCAATCGGAATCACCAGCATGACCAGTGTTGCAATCAAATCATAATAGCCGTATTCTGTTTTCGTCAGTTTGGCTGTCAGAATGGGGATGGTGATAAAAGAAATCAACTGCGGAATAAAACGGCCTATGCTTAAAATAATCGTATTTTTGACAAGTTCTTTTTCTCGGCTCATGCCTGCATATTCCTTTCTGAAAAAATTTATGACCGCAGAGCGGACAGGAAAACAGAAAAATTTTCCCTTTTTTCTGCTACATATCCGGCAGTTTCCGGCGGAGTCATGAAATTTTCAAGATACTGATACAGATTTTTCTGTGAAGCCAGTGCTTCTGTATTTTTGATATATCTGTCACGGAAACTCGCTGTTTCGTCAAAAACGGAAATCAGCTTACTGTCTCTGGCAGCAGAACCAACAGTGAGAAACGGTGTTTGATTCACAATGCTGAGGCAAGTGCCGTGAAAATAAGTCGTGATGACTAAATCAGCATTGGCAATCAGCTCTACCCATTCCAGCGGCTTAATATGTGCTGCATTTTTCCAGCCGGGATGACTGTTGTAAACACTGACTAAATTACAATGCCCGGCACAATTTTTCAGAATTGTGAATGCAAGCTTGCGTTCATTGGACATCAGCAAAATTGTCTTTTTGGAAGGGTTAAGCCGACATTTTCCTTCGAGAAGTTCCGGAACAGAAGCTTTCCGTACAGGAAAATCATACAGGAAAGACGGGTCACAGCAGACATGTACTTTGGAAGGCGCATCCGTCATGTGGATAAGCTGGTCTGCTGTAGACTGCTCTCTTACTCCAATAAATGTATAATCATGAAGGGTATTCTGAATAAATTGCTTTCCGCTTTCCGGAAGGGATGAAAAATCTGAACGCGAGGAAGCTGCATATGCAAATTTTTTGCACTGCAAATCGCCCGGAAGCCAATATGCAGTAGGAAAACCACGATATGCCTCTGTTTTCCATACTTCATCACTGCCTGTGATGATGGCATCATATCTGCCTTTTACCAGATTGGTGAAATCATCAATCGAGTCAGAAACGATACTTGTATCAGATTTTTTCATCACCGGGTCGCTGAGAGCTTCTTCAAAAGCAGCAAACTGTTCTTTCATGAAATGATATTTCATAGGCCGGAGCAGTCTTGTTTTTTTTGAGATACGGGACAGGCTGTAAAAATCTACTTCTTTTTTCATTCGGAAGTCAATAAGTTCACAGTCAATATCTGGTTCTGCATTCAGACGATTGCAAAGCGCACAGGCCTGAATATAAGCACCATAATTATGTGCATGATGATATGTCAGAATACCAATTTTCATGATGTTATCCTCCTGTATTTTTTCTGAATTTCCACAGCAGTTGCAAAGCTCCCCAGAAGTGCATCTGCATGAAGTGGAAAATCAGTTTGTCAGATGTTTTGGAAAGCACGTTTCTTTGTTTTAAATCCTGCATAATCTGCTGAATTTCCGGCCTTTGGAGCAGTTGTTCTGCTTCCTGTTTCTGTTTGGCTCTGCTATCCGGATAAGCCTGATGCAAAGGCCCGTACCGAAGGGCAACTTTCAGTTTGGTGAAAGCTTCATATAAAAATGCATCATAGACGGAAGCATCCTGCTGAAGACCGAGTTTTTTGATGCATTCGGCGCGTTTCTGAATAATGCACAGATTGACAGGCAGATGATTCGGGTTATATTTTATCTGATAGCCCTGAATATGTTCATAACGGTAGATATATAATGGAAAATTGCCGTATGTAATTTTACGGGCGGCCGCAAATGCGTACATATTAAGCATATTATCCTGCATTCTGCGAAGTGCAGGGTCAAAGAAAATATGTTTCTGCATCAGGAAATCTTTTCGGTAGAGTTTTCCCCACGGAACGCCGATTGCTGTATAAGGAAAATTCGGTTGCCCATAGACAGAATCCATCAACTGAAAATACAGGTCTTTTTTTTCGGCTTCCGTGGAGAAGATTCTGTCTTTCTCGAAAAACAAGTCTGTTTTCATGCCTTGTTCTGTCAGAACTTTGCAGCAGCAACAGGCAATATCGGTTTCTTCATCACAGAGATTCAGTAATTTTTCAATCAAATCCGGTTCAGAATAATCGTCAGGGTCTGCAAACATGAGCCAAGTTCCGGAGGCTTTCTGCATTCCTGCGTTTCTTGCGGCAGAAACTCCCTGATTTTTCTGATGAATGACAGAACAGTTTTCAAACTGTTCTGCGAGACTGTCACAGACTGCACCACCATCGTCAGGTGTACCGTCATCTACTAAGATGATTTCAATCTCCGAAACGGTCTGCTGTTCCAGCGTTTCGACACATTTTCTGATATAGTCTCCTGCAATTTTGTAAACTGGGATAATTACGCTGACTTTAACGGAAACTGCCATGTTTTTTCCTCCTTTCCAATAACGCAGAGATATCCGGAAGGGATGTTCTGCTGTGTTCCGGTTTTATCATGGTGATGAAAAGATAGAACGTCAGATTCTGAAACGGGACAATTGTGATGACAAACGCGGAAAAAAAAAGTCCGTAGAATACAAGCCGTTTTAAATCCTGTTTCAGCAGATTGGTGATAAATACATGTATCAGCGGTAAGAGATACAGCAGGAACAGATAAATTCCGCCTTGTGTCAGAACAGGAATGATGGAATTGGAAAAACCATAGCTTCCGTATCTGGTTTTCAGCGGTTCTGAACCGAAGCCATAGCCGAGCAGGGGCTTATCAGCCCATGCGTGGAATCCGTTGACAAAATCTGATGTTCTGGATGCACCGGAATGTGTGTCCAGCTTGGAAGATACGATAGAATAGGCAAAGACCCCAATCGCAATTACCAGACAGGGGACTATCACAATTCTGACAAACATATCAAGAAAAGAGCCGGAAAGCTTCAGGCCTTTCTTTTGCAGATACCAGATGCCGATTCCTGCTGTAGAAAGCACAATTCCGCTTGTGGCAATTGTAGTTATTACCCCCAGAAACAGAACAGCTGTGCGGAATTTTCCGGGCTTTTCCGTCAGGAACAGTTCACCCAGCAATGCCACTGTGAACATGAAACTGCACATGGGTGCTTCTGAAAAAATAGCAGAATTACGAACAAGTTCTCCTGCACCGAATGTAATCGTCTGGGTTTCAAAATAGATACCGTAATATACGTTCATACAGCCGTTTTCCATTCCGACTGCATTTCCCCAGTCCAGTTTCCAAGCACCAGTCGGCGAAAGCAGATGAAGCTGAGAAACACCAACCCAGAACAGCAGTGAAATTCCTGCAATGATTACCATGATATCTGTGAACTGCTTCATTGTCTTCTGTGTACTGGATTCTCCTATGAAAACATAGAGGGCAATCACAGCAATTTCGACTATGATTTTTATCAGCGAATTATCAGGTTCTTTCTGAAGAAGATAAAAAAGTCCGAGATACAGAGTCAGTCCTACAGCACAGGCAGTGCCAAAGCAGAACTGTGTCTGCGTGAATTTTCTTTTGCACAGGATAACTCCGCAGACACATCCGCCCATCATCAGAATCACAAGCGTTTTCATAAAACCTGTTTTAGGCGTGTGCATAAATACAGAACGCATGTTCAGAATCAGGGAGAAGACAAACAGATATTCCAGAACTTCCTGAATCAGACTTGTCCGGAACAGATTTGGTATTATAATCTTATTTTTTGCTTTCATAATCCCTCACGCTTCTGTAGATGTAATATATTCCACAGGCGGATTGAAGCTGAAGCCTTTGAAGAAAGCATTCCATAACAGTTTCAGCTTTGCGCCCTTGCCTGATTTTGCCTGGAACAGAATCTGAAATGTAGTCAGAAAGATTTTGCCGATATAGAAAATGGTCTTTTTTACACCCTGATGCCTTGCAATATAGAATCTGTTGCGATAAGCATAGAAATATCGCGGAAGACGGTCTTCTGCACAGTTCAGGAAATCAGAAATAGAAGTGTTGGCATTGACTTTCATCTTATGGGTCACAATGCTGTCACCGCAGAAGTAGCAAGGATATTTTGCCGAAACTCTTAAAGAATATTCTGTATCATCAGCCCAGATGAAAAACTCTTTAATCGGCAGGCCGACTTCTCTGACAACAGCAGTTCTGACAAAAAAGGAAACAAAAGTTGTATGACCAAGCGGAAGGATATTTCCTTCTTCCTGCGGATTGTACTGATTCAGCCATTCACGTCCGCGCTTTTTGGGGTCTTGCAGAAGTGTCGGAATGTTCATTTTACAAGGTGTTCCGTCTGTAAAACGGACATTGCTGCTCAGAAAGCCAAATTTATCGCCAAGGGATGCTGCACAGGCTGTCAGCCGTTCCAGAGAATTTTCATGCACGATAGTATCATCATCCATCAGCCAGATGTAATCACTTGGCTCTTGAGAAGCTTTCTTCATGCCGTAATGGAATCCCCCTGCACCGCCGAGATTTTCTCCTGTGTTATAGTATTTGATGTTAGGATGTGAAAACTCGTTCTGAATCATTTGTTCTGTATTATCAGTGCTTGCGTTGTTAATCAGATAAATCATATAGTTTTCATAAGACTGTGATATTAATGCTTGAAGGCATTCCCTCAGCAGTTCACAGCGGTTGAATGTTACCACTACGATATGCACTCTTTTTTCCATTCGTTTTGATGCCTTCCTTTCTGTGTTCAGTGTGTGTATTCTTTCGTGAGACGAATTGCCTTGCGTACCTGCATCAGGCTGGAAACGACACAAGCACCGCCGTAGTACAGCAGACAGTAAATTACAATCAAATCCAGTGCCTGAAAGATGACTGCAATCAGAATTGCTGCCGGAAGAATACCGCCGATACCAAGTTCTGATTCAATTCTGACACGCAGACTGCCAACTTTGGCATGGTCTGTACGGCTGTCTTCCTGTTCCGGAAGTACACCTTCTTTCTGATGCATAACGGCTGTGGCATTGAATTTCTGATAAATCAGTCTCATCATGGTATCTGATGAAGATGCCAGCGCACCAATAACGACAATCCAGACCGTTCCAGCCGGAATCAGCACACCGCCTGTGAAATAAACAGAAACTGCCATGCAGGTACACAGCAGGCCTACCAGGATATAACTGCTGATGCCGTCGGCAAATTCACCGAACAACTGCTTTTTATAGGAACGTGCCAGATTTCCGTCTGTACAGTCCAGCAGAAGCCAGATGTTTACCAGGATTGCGCCTGTCAGTCTCGCCCAGAACTGCGGAATCAAAAATAAAAGACAGGCTACTATCGCAAGTATGCCGGAAAAATAAGAAACTGTGTTCGCAGAAATTCCCAGATTGGCTGAAATGCTCGCTGTCACACAGGAAAGCGGTCTGTAAAAGATTCTGGAAAGTACAGGGTCTTTTTTCCGTTTCCAGTCGGGAATATTTTCCCAGAAGTATTTGGGAGTATATTTTTTTTCGCTCATTGTTTTGTTTCTTCTCCATGCAGGTCGTTTTTAATCTGTGTAGTGCTGATTTCCGGTGTGCGGGGCAGATAAACTACTTCTACGCCTTCTTCTTTCAGAAAATCAAATTTTCCCTTCCAGTCGTCGCCGATAACAAATGTATCGATATGATATTCATGCACATCAGTGACTTTCTGTTCCCAGGAAGTTTCCGGAATGACTAAATCTACATAGCGGATAGCTTCCAGAAGAGATTTTCTCTGTTCATAAGTAAAATAGCATTTTTTCTGTTTCTGATTCCAGTTGAATTCATCTGTTGAGAGTACAACAACCAGATAATCTCCCAGAGCACGGGCTCTTTTTAATAAATTGATATGTCCGTAATGGAGCATGTCAAATGTTCCGTAAGTGATAACACGTTTCATAATTTTTTCTCCTCCAATTGAAATTATTTTTTCAGACTGTAATAAAACGGTCTGCCGTATACCTGAAGAAGACTGGAAATGCCAATCATCCAGCTTCGCGGCAGATGCTGCATGAGATTCTTGTAAGCCGTTTTAGCACCGCCTTTTTTCGGTGGCCACAGGGGGGTATCTTTCCAAGGACTCATGGCTTTGTAGCGCATCCATTCTGAAACATAACGATGCTGACAGCCTTCTATCCAGGGACGTTCACTGAGAAAACTGGTCGTGAAATGAATGATAACCGGATGCTCGGTTGCTTCCAGCACCTGTTTTTCAGAATAGAATTTCGGTGGCTTGCGGTATCTAAGCATCTCTTTATAAGTAAAATCATAAAAAATCGTTACAGAATTGAATTTCGGCGCAAAACAGTAAGTATCTCTGGAAAGAATGGCATTCAGTGCACCTTGGTCACCCTGCTGAATTTGTCCACGGCGCGATTTGATGAAGTCCATCAGTTTCTGCTCAATATGAAGCTGTTTCCAGCGAGTTAGGTCAATCAGCATGACACCGGAATTAAACATGATATCATCCGGCTGAAGTGCAATGTTTTTTCGGTAATTTGTGCTGAAAGCATCCATAAGGGCAGCAATGGTCTTTTCCTGCATATCCAGTGTCCACAGCGGACGAAGTGACTGTGCAATGATGATATCACAGTCCAGATATAAAACACGCTCTACGTCAGAAGGCAGTACGCTGGAAACAAATAAACGTGCATACTGACTCAGAGAGCCTCTGTCCAGATTGACATTGACAGACAATTCCTTGCTGATGTCTTTTGCAGGAAGCCAGACAATTTCAGCATTCGGATAAGATACGCAGAGGGATTCGAGTTTCTGATGATTTTCTGCCGTGATACCGCTGTCAAGAATGTAGATGACAATTCTGTGCATGTCCTTGTTGTTCTCCAGAAGCGAGGTCACGGAAACACCAAGAATCTCAGCAAATTTATCATCCGAAGCATACACGATATGCATGGTTTCGGAAAGATTGGAACGGCTCATGCTCAGTCTCTCCTGAAAATATCACGAGTGTAGACTTTTTCCGGTACGTCATCAAGACAGGAATCGTATCTGTTGGCAATGATGGCATTGCTCCGGGATTTGAATTCCTCCAGATTGTTGACTACCAGACTGCCGAAAAATGTTGCGCCGTCCTCAAGTGTCGGCTCGTAGATGATGACGCTTGCGCCTTTGGCTTTGATGCGCTTCATAACACCTTGAATACTGCTCTGACGGAAATTATCAGAATTGGACTTCATTGTCAGACGGTATACGCCAATTGTAACGGATTTTTCTTTTGATTTGTCATAAGCAGAATTGTCACCATAAGCATAGTATCCGGCAAGATGCAGAACTCTGTCAGCAATGAAATCTTTTCTGGTGCGGTTAGCTTCTACAATGGCTTCAATCAGATTTTCCGGTACGTCTTTGTAATTGGCAAGAAGCTGTTTTGTATCTTTTGGCAGGCAATAACCGCCATAGCCAAAAGAGGGGTTGTTATAATGTGTGCCGATTCTGGGGTCAAGGCAGACACCGTTGATAATCTGCTGAGTGTTCAGGCCTTTCATTTCGGCATAAGTGTCAAGTTCATTAAAATAAGAAACACGCAGTGCGAGATAGGTATTCGCAAAAAGCTTGACAGCTTCGGCTTCTGTAAAGCCCATATATAAAGTATCAATATTTTCTTTCAGTGCGCCTTCCTGAAGCAGAGAGGCGAATTCATGAGCAGAATTCACAAGACGTTCATTCTGCATATCTGTGCCGACAATAATACGGCTGGGATAAAGATTATCATAAAGAGCTTTGCTTTCGCGCAGGAATTCCGGACTGAAAATAATATTCTCCGAACCGGTTTTTTCGCGGATGGATTCTGTATAGCCTACAGGGACAGTGGATTTGATAACCATCACTGCATTGGGGTTATACTGCATAACCAGTTTGATGACAGATTCCACAGCAGAAGTATCGAAATAATTCTGTTCGCTGTCATAGTTTGTGGGGGCAGCGATAATAACAAAATCGGCATCTGTATAGGCAAGTCCTGCGTCAAGGGTTGCCGTCAGATGCAAATCTTTCTCTGACAAATATTTTTCAATATATTCGTCCTGGATAGGGGATTTTTTCTGATTGATAAGCTCCACTTTTTCCGGGATGATATCCACTGCATAGACAGTATGGTGCTGAGAAAGCAATACAGCCATACTCAGGCCGACATAACCTGTGCCGGCGACAGCAATTTTATAATTTTTGTTCATAAGTCCTCCCAATGTGATATAATCAGCACTATATTTTTAAGCCCCGGGTACATTGCCGGGACTGCGAAAAGATTCAGATTTTGTCTGTAATCCGAATCAAATGCAATTCAATTATATCACACAACAGATAAAATGTCAATAGAAGTAAAAGTAAATCGCGGCAGGAAAAAATTTTTTCAGCAGAACAAACAGTATCTGTTTCTGAAATGAAAGAAAATCCGGCAGAATATTTGATTTCTGCCTGTATTTAGGCTATCTGGTATTTTCGGGGCGAAAGAATCTGCAAGGGGATACCATCTGTAGAATGGAAAGAATATGACTTAAAAAATGTCTGAAATGTGAAGGGAATATTTTAAAAATATAAATAAATAGAAAATACTATATGTAAATTATGAACATAGAATTACGAAATGAGATGTAAAAAAAGCACGGTTTTCCGTCATTTACAAAAGGGAATAATTTCCGGAAATATTATCCTTAATTCCGAAAAAAGGCTTTGAAACGTCGCGGACAAGCCGTTTCATGGCACTATACAAAATGTGATTAAAATTGTACAATTTGACGAAAAAGTCCCGAACTTAAACGATTTAGATTTCGATTTCGTAAAAGTTCGTTCATAATTTGTTTTTTTTCCCGAAAAGTATTGACAAAACTTTAGACATATGCTATACTATACTTGTAAGGAAAACACAGAGAACGAAAATTAAAAGCTGTGGTTTCCAGAAGACGCAGACAGAATCACTGCTCTGCAAAACATTTTAAATAATTTTTATAAGGAGGTTTTCACTATGAAAACAAGAAAGAATGTTAAGGGCTTTACACTGGTAGAACTTATCGTAGTTATCGCAATCATCGGTGTACTCGCTGCAATCCTCGTACCGTCCATGCTGGGTTATGTAAAGAAATCCAAGGTTTCTGCTATGAACTCCAACGCTAAGTCCCTGTACGACGCAGTAAATACTTCCCTGATTGAAGCTGACTCTGAAGGCAAGACCGCTGCTGCTTTGAGCTTGACTGCTGATAACGCTACAGCAAATACTCTCGCTGCTACTGCTACACCGAATGACGGTTCTTTCAATGGTAAGGTTCTGAACTACTTTGAAGGTGCTTCTACTCTGGTAAAGAACGGTGGTAAGGCTGAATTCCTGGTAAATGGTATGACCTGCACAGCAGCTCTCTGCTCCGACGGCACATACACTGGCGGTTATCCGACACCTTCTACTGTTGACAACT
>SVNI01000037.1:0-7387 GCA_015066975.1 Ruminococcus sp.
AAAGCCCGAAAACTTCAAAGTCTACTGCGCCGGAAATCAGATGATTATGCAGGACGGCTCTCTGAACAGCATCACTTATGACAACTGGTCAGGTGTCACCCTCAAAGAAACTATCGGCATCACCATGACTGACCTGCACAGCGATACCGCATTCCAGACAATCGTCAACGGCGAAAACGTCTCCACAGCGACAACATGCGAAAGTGCAGAAGCCTCCTATCAGCATGTTATCGACTTCGCCGGAAACGGCATTTCCTCCGATAAGCGTACCGCTATCGACCAGCAGTGCGCCTATGAAACTGCCAACGGCACAGGCTCTTGCAGTGGTACGTCTGAATATGATTCTACACAGACTAATCTGGATAAATATCATATTCAGTGCGGTGTGACTTATACTTATCCGTCCGCTGTCATGACAAAGGAAATCACCGATAACGATAACGACGGCATGGACGACGAATGGGAAGAACTCCGCGGACTGAATCCGAATGACCCGACCGATATCAACGGCGACTACTGCGGATTAGGCTATACTAATATTGAATATTATATCAATGACTTAACCGTCAATGCGTTCCCCGAAGGCGTTGTCGAACGCTCTCCGGAAACGGGTTCGCTGGAGTATAACTCCCCGTTTGAACAGATAGAAGCCGAAGATTTCGCTTCTCAGGAGGGTATCAGAACAGAAGATACTACCGACGAATCCGGAAATCAGAATATCGGCTTTATTGAGAACGGCGATTATGTCATGTACAAGCGTCTGGACTTCGAGGACGGCGCAAAAAGCTTTACTGCAAGATTATCAGGCAATACGGCCGGAATTGAATTATATCTCGATTCTTTGAATACCCCTGTTGCAAGTATGAGCTATGCCGGAACAGGAAGCTTCTCCAAATGGGAAACCGTGACTTTCAACATTCCGGCAATTGCCGGAAAGCATAATCTGTATATCAAGTTTACAGGCGGAGAGGGCTATCTTGTCAATATGAACTGGTTCAAGTTCAATAAAGAAGCCGTTCCGGTGAACGGTATCTTAGCCGAAAATCTTCTTGTGAACGATTCTGAAAACGCATCCGACTGGAAATTCGCTGAAAATGCCGGAGTCGGCTCACTGCTGTTCGGCGACCGTGATTTTACATGGACAGCACTTCCGGAATATCTGAACGGCGCAGAACAGATTCTGACTGCATGTGATTCTAAAAACTTTACAGGCGACGTTGCCGGAACTGTTGTTGCGGTGAAAGATATTACCGTTTCTGTAGCTGTGGATTCCAGAGTAGAAAATACACCGGCTTTCCTGACAGACTGGGTGAAAACGGATTTTACAGCAACAAGCTCCAATGATGTCACTTTTGTGATTTATCATAAGGATTTCTCTGCTGGTGATGTGATTGCATTCGGCTCGAACGGTCAGTCCGCTTACTGTGTGAATTATACCATATTCTTACAGGAATTCGCCCCCGAAATCGTAGAAGAAACAACAGAATCAGAAACAGAGCTCATCACCGAACCGGAAACCGTTACAGAAACAGCTCCTGTTCTTCTCGGTGATGCTGATGAAAGCGGTTCAATTGATATTCTGGACGTTATCGTTCTGAATAAAGCCATCCTCGGAAAAGAAGAACTTTCTGAACAGGGGCTGAAATGTGCCGACGCTGACAGAGACGGCGTGCCGTCTTCCGCAGATGCACTCATGATTATGAAACATATCGTCGGACTGATTAACCTCAATGCCTGAATTTTCATTCTTCTCCCATCATAAGAAAAGCCCCTCCGGAATCATCCGGAAGGGGTTTTTCTGTTTATGATAATTAATAAGCAAGCTTTTCTTCAAGATATTTTTCAAGTTCTGTGATAGGCAGACGAACCTGTTCCATCGTATCACGGTCACGGACGGTCACACACTGGTCTTTCTCTTTGGTATCGAAATCGTAAGTAATACAGAACGGTGTGCCAATTTCATCCTGACGGCGGTATCTTCTGCCGATTGCACCGACATCATCAAAGTCAACTAAGAATTTCTTGGAAAGGCTTGTGAAGATTTCTCTTGCTTCGTCAGAAAGCTTCTTCGACAACGGCAGAACTGCCACTTTGAACGGCGCAAGTGCCGGATGCAGATGCATCACTGTACGAACGTCATTCTTTTCTGCATCAAGCACTTCTTCGTCATAAGCTTCTGTCAGAATGCTTAAGAACAGACGCTCTACACCAAGAGACGGTTCAATTACATACGGAATATATTTGGAATTGTCTTCCGGGTCGAAATATTCCATAGACTTGCCGGAATGATTCTGATGCTGTGTCAGGTCATAGTCAGTTCTGTCGGCAACGCCCCAGAGTTCGCCCCAGCCGAACGGGAACAGATATTCAAAGTCTGTTGTTGCTTTGGAATAGAAGCATAATTCTTCCTGTTCGTGGTCACGGAGACGGAGATTTTCTTCTTTGATGCCTAAGCCAAGCAGGAAGTCTCTGCAATAGCCTCTCCAGTACTGAAACCATTCGAGGTCAGTGCCCGGCTTGCAGAAAAATTCCAGTTCCATCTGTTCAAATTCACGGACACGGAAGATGAAGTTGCCGGGGGTGATTTCGTTTCTGAAAGATTTGCCAATCTGCGCTACGCCGAACGGTACTTTCTTTCTGGTCGTTCTCTGGATGTTCTGGAAATTGACGAAAATGCCCTGCGCCGTTTCCGGACGGAGATATAATTCAGATTTGGAATCTTCGGTGACACCCTGAAATGTCTTGAACATCAGGTTAAACTGACGGATATCTGTGAAATCATGCTTACCGCATTTCGGACAGGGAATCTGTTTTTCTCTGATATAGTCCATGAGCTGTTCATTGCTCCAGCCGGCAGGGTTTGTGCCGTCGAAGTCTTCAATCAGGTTATCAGCTCTGTGACGGGTTTTGCAGGCTTTGCAGTCCATGAGCGGGTCAGAGAATCCGCCCAGATGTCCGGATGCTACCCATGTTTCCGGATTCATCAGGATGGCACTGTCAAGACCGACGTTATAGGGGCATTCCTGAATGAATTTCTTTCTCCATGCGTTCTTGATATTATTTTTCAGTTCCACACCAAGAGGGCCGTAATCCCATGTATTGGCAAGACCTCCGTAAATTTCAGAACCGGCATAGACGAAGCCTCTGCCTTTGCAGAGATTGACTATCTTATCCATGTTTTTTTCGCTGTTCTTCAGCATTTTTGAATCACTTCTTTCTTGAATTTCCCGGCACTGGCTGTGACGGGATATGTTATTATTATACTATATCGGGAATCAATTGTCAAGAGCGGATTTCTGAACAAGAAAGCGTGTTCCGGACGGGGAAAACTGCGCTGTTCCGCCGAGTAGTTTCAGATATTCGGAAATATAATTCTGAATTTCTTCGCTGACGGGCATATCAAACGAGAAAGACTGACTTCCGCAGGCATCATGCAGATGCAGAGCAATTCCGAATTTTTCAGAAAGCTGATTTTTTAAATGAATTATTTCATCAAGATTTAAAATCATAAAAATGCACCTCACAGGTATTATTCAGCAATTCCGGAGCAGATATTCTCAAAAAATCCAGATTCCAGATAAATTAGCATATAGCCGGAAGATTCGCCGTTTCCGGCTGTCAGGCAGAGCCGGTTTCTGTCATCAAATGTCAGTTCGGAAGCCTCATCATAAGCACCGCCGAATACTAATACATCATCTTCGTGATTCCATGTTTCAATAAGCATCTGCTGAACCGATATGGGCAGAGCCGTGAAAACTTCCGGATTTTCCAGCTCCAGTGCCATGAAATGAGATTTCCGGAGTTCCGGCGCATCTTCCGGAAGAAAATATTTCTGCATGTCATACAGATGTTCGCTTTCTTCACCGTATACCATGAACGGAAACGGATACGGCCAGTCATAGCCGACAAAGAAGAAATCCGGACTTTCTGTCCCCTGATAGAGCATCTCCAGCATTTCGGAATCCGAAACAGCATCATTGCAGAGCACCCACGCACGGAGCTGTTCTGTTTCGCCGTGAATTTCTACTTCCTTTGTGATTTGCCGGTAGTCATCAAAAATAACAGGCTTGTCGTCATCCGGCCGGAACAGGTAAAATTTATCCTCCGCAGGAATCATCACAAAATCTGCATATTGATTCTGATACATCCGCACCGGATAGCTGTCCGCCTGACGGACAGTGTGCCAGATATCGCCGACAGACTGCAAATTTCTTCTCGATAAGGCTTCTTTTGCGTAAATCTGGGAAAAATCGCCAAGCTGTTTAATGCTCTGATGATGGCCGTCCTCACCGCCGACAGAATATTCCGCCTGATACGTCATTTCAGCAAAATCCCCCGGCTGAATGTCATATTCTTCCATAGGCTGTGCCGGATAAATATCAAGCCAGTCAGAGCTGTTCTGATAGGATAAGTTCAGCAGATACTTGCTGTCACCCTCACGCTGGAAACACAGAACCGCATCTGTCCGGATGTCGCCCACGGTTTCCGTCGCATAATCCGCACCCTCCAGAGGTGCAACCGTCAGGGGCGCACTGTTGAGAATCGCTTCATAAACAAGAAAACCTAAAAACACAATCAGCACCAGAATGCCGATACCTATAAAAAGTGTTTTGCGCTTGATTTGATTCATGAAAATTCACTCCGTTCCGGAAAAATCTTGTTAATTTTATTATATCAGACAGTGAAAAAACTGTCAAGAATTTATTTGATTTTTCTTGCTTTTATGCTGTGAGCGGCAGACGTTTGGTGCTTGACTTTTCCTCACGTTTATGATATGATTATAATTAGCAGTCTGCAATGGACTACATCACAAGAATCAGGAGGATGATTTTTTATCATGAAAGAATTAGCAAAAACCTATGCCCCCGAAGAATTCGAGGACAGAATCTATCAGCAGTGGTGCGAGAAAAAATGCTTCCATGCTGAAATCGACAGAGAAAAAAAGCCCTATACTATCGTTATTCCGCCCCCGAATATCACAGGTCAGCTCCATATGGGACATGCGCTCGATGAAACTTTACAGGATATTCTGATTAGATGGAAAAGAATGTCAGGTTACTGTACATTATGGCTTCCCGGCACTGACCATGCCGCCATTGCAACAGAAGCCAAAATCGTTGCCGCTATGCGTGAAGAAGGCATCACAAAAGAAGAAATCGGCCGTGATGCGTTCATGGAACGTGCATGGGCATGGAAAGAAAAATTCGGCGGACGTATCGTCGAACAGCTCAAAAAACTCGGTTCTTCCTGCGACTGGGACAGAGAACGCTTCACTATGGACGAAGGCTGCTCCAAAGCCGTGAAGGAAGTATTTGTCAAATACTATGAAAAAGGCCTCATCTACAGAGGCGAACGCATGATTAACTGGTGTCCGAAATGCCTGACTTCTCTTTCTGATGCCGAAGTCAACTACGAAGACCAGGCAGGACATTTCTGGCATCTGAGATACAAATTCAAGGATTCTGATGAATATCTGGAATTAGCGACAACCCGTCCTGAAACCCTGCTCGGCGATACCGCTGTCGCAGTCAACCCGAATGATGAAAGATACAAGCATCTTGTCGGAAAAATGCTGATTCTGCCTATCGTTCACAGAGAAATTCCGGTTATCGCAGATGATTATGTAGAAACAGATTTTGGTACTGGTGTCGTTAAAATTACACCTGCTCACGACCCTAACGACTTTGAAGTCGGCAAGCGTCATAATCTGGAAGTCATCAACGTTATGACGGATGATGCCAGAATTACAGACGATTATCCCAAATATGCCGGAATGGACAGATACGAAGCCCGTAAAGCTATCGTGAAAGACCTCGAAGAAGAAGGCGCACTCGTCCGCACCGAAGATTATAACCACAACGTCGGCACATGCTATCGCTGTGGCACTACCGTAGAGCCGAAAGTATCAACACAGTGGTTTGTCAAGATGAAGCCCCTCGCACAGCCTGCGATTGATGCCGTCAAGAACAAGAAAACAAAATTCGTTCCGGAACGTTTCGATAAGATTTATTATCACTGGCTCGAAAATATCAAAGACTGGTGCATTTCCCGTCAGATTTGGTGGGGACATCAGATTCCGGCATTCTACTGCGACAACTGCGGAGAAATGACCGTCACAAAAGAAACTTCCTGCAACTGTCCGAAATGCGGTAAGCCCATGAGACAAGACCCTGATACCCTCGATACATGGTTCAGCTCTGCACTCTGGCCGTTCTCTACGCTCGGATGGCCGGAAAATACCGAAGATTTAAAATATTTCTATCCGACAAATACCCTCGTTACCGGGTATGATATTATCTTCTTCTGGGTTATCAGAATGATGTTCTCCGCTCTGGAGAATATGGGAGAAGTGCCTTTTGATACCGTTCTGATTCACGGGCTTGTCAGAGACTCTCAGGGCAGAAAAATGTCAAAATCTCTCGGCAACGGCATTGACCCGCTCGAAGTGATTTCTCAGTACGGCGCAGATGCACTCCGCTTCATGCTGGCTACCGGAAATGCTCCCGGAAATGATATGCGCTATATCGACGATAAAGTCAAGGCCGCCCGTAATTTCGCCAACAAGCTCTGGAATGCGTCCAGATTTATCATGATGAATCTGCCGGAAGATTTCAAATGCAACGGTCTGCCCGAAAAACTCACAATGGAAGATAAATGGGTTATCTCGAAATTCAATCAGCTTGCAAAGGAAGTCAACCAGAATCTCGAAGCCTTTGAACTCGGTGTTGCCTGCTCCAAGCTGTATGATTTCATCTGGGATGTGTTCTGCGACTGGTATATCGAACTGACAAAGCCCAGAATTCAGGCAGGCGGTCAGGCGAAAGAATCCGCTCAGGCTGTTCTCGTCTGGACAATGCAGGGTATGCTGAAATTACTGCATCCGTTCATGCCGTTCATCACGGAAGAAATCTGGCAGACACTCGTCAATGACGGCTCTATGATTATGCTTTCTGATTATCCGGTTTATGACGAGAAATTAAACTTCTCCGCAGAAGAAGCCGATTTTGAAAAGATTATCGCATCCATCAAGGCAGTCAGAAACACCAGAACAGAACTCAATGTTCCGCCGTCCGTCAAGGCAAAACTCTATATCGAAACGGCTGATGCTGAACTGTTCTCCGGTGCAAAGCTGTTCTTTGAAAAGCTGGCTTCTGCTTCTGAAATCGAAATCGGCAGTCATTTTGAAATTCCGGATTCCGCCGGCGCAGTGACGGCATCTGCAAGAATTTTCATCCCCATGGATGAACTTGTTGACAAGGAAAAAGAACTTGCAAGACTGCATAAAGAACGTGAAAAAGTTCAGAAAGATATTGATTTCTTAAGCAAGAAGCTGAACAATCCGGGATTTCTGGCAAAAGCCCCTGAACAGCTTATCGAAGCCGAAAAG
>SVNI01000037.1:7397-19383 GCA_015066975.1 Ruminococcus sp.
AAACTCCGGAAAGCACAGGAAAAAATGGATAAAATCATGCAGTCTGTCAGGGCTTACAGCTAATCAGGAGAATGCGCATGACATTTGAACAGGCCATGAAATTTATCAGCAGTTTCACAAAAAGCGGTACTCCGGTCAAAACACTTGACCGGATTGCCGGACTGCTGAACCAAGTCGGCAATCCGCAGAAAAACTTAAAATTTATTCATATTGCAGGCACAAACGGAAAAGGCTCTGTCGCAGAATATTTAACCAATATTCTGATAAATTCCGGCTATCAGACCGGAACGCTGACTTCTCCGTATATTAAGCATTATCAGGACAGAATCAGAATCAACGGTCAGGATATTCCTGAAAAAATTCTCTGCGAACTCTGCGAGGGATTGCAGGCAACTGTCACCGGAACGGACTATTCACAGTTTGAAATCACAATGGTGATTGCTTTTCTGTATTTTGTCCGGAAAAATGCCGATGTTGTCGTGCTCGAAACCGGAATCGGCGGTCTGCTGGATGCGACAAATATTATCGAAAAGCCCCTTGTTTCAGTATTAACGTCAGTCTCGAAAGACCATATGGAAATTTTAGGTGATACTATCGAAAAGATAGCATACCAGAAAGCCGGAATTATTAAAAACGGCTGTCCGGCCGTGATTTCTCTGGATAACAAGGGAGAAAAGATTTTCCGGAAAACCGCTGAACAGAAACATTCTCCGGTATTCCAGCCGGAAAGAAAAGCCGTCTTTGTCTATGATACTGCCCTGACGGGAAATGAATTTTTCTATCATGATATATGCTATCATACAAAAATGGGCGGTGAACATCAGGTCGATAATGCCGTGACAGTTCTTGAAACAGTAAATGTCCTGAGAAATCAGAATTTTAAAATTCCGGAAGATGCCGTCAGAAAGGCTCTTGCAGAAACTACCGTTCCCGGCAGAATCCAGATTTTGCAGGAACATCCGCTTGTTATCCTGGACGGCGGTCACAATCCCGACGGCACACGCGCCCTTTCCGATTTGCTGAAAGGCGACAGAGGCGGAAACTATATCGGCATCTGCGGAATGACTGGCGCAAAAGATGCTGATACCGCATCCGGCAATTTAGCCCCGGTGTTCTCAAAAGTCTTCTGCGTGGACGGCTTCGCCCCGAATGCCCTCCCGAAAGAACAGCTTGCGGAATATTTCCGGAAACATCACGCAAATGCAGAAATTTCTGATTTGAAAGATGCTCTCCCGAATGCCCTCGCCATTGCCGAAACTTCCGGAAATCCGGTCGTCATCTGCGGTTCGCTGTATCTGGCAAGCTGGTATCTGAATCAGAGGTGATTGCTTTATGGAGTTTATCATTGGTGCAGTTGTGATTATCGTCCTTCTGCTGATTCTGGGCGTTTCGCCGACGCTGATTATTTTAGGCTTTCTTTCACTGGCAGAGCTGTTTCTTCTGCTGATGGCATTGTTTTTCATTGTCAGCCTGATTCTTCTGCTGATGACAAGGCCGACAGAAGCGAAATATCTCAGAATCGACCCGAATGAGGGTGTCGGAACACATGCTGTCTACTGGATGGACAACAGGGAATATGATAATTCTTTTCCGGCGGAAATCATGTTTATTGATAAAATTTATCATGAAGGCAAAATATGCAAAGTCCGCATCTGGAAAAGCCAAAAAAATCCGGAGCGGTATCTTCTGCTTGACTGGTACAGTGTGATAGTGATTGCTGTCGGACTTCCGGTATTCAGCATTCTTGCCGGAGCAGGATTATTCTATATTACACTGCTCTGGAGTGTATTCCAATAATTTAATTAACTCAAAGAGAGGAGAACGACATGAAAGCAAAACAGCTTATCATGACAATGGTTGACGGGTTCTGCATGGCACTGGCGGACAGTGTGCCGGGGGTGTCGGGCGGAACAGTCGCATTTCTGATGGGATTTTATGATAATTTTATCGGCTCGCTGAATGATTTGCTGACAGGCAGTCTTGAAGCAAAGAAAAAAGCCCTGATATATTTAATCAAGCTTGGCGCAGGCTGGGTCATAGGATTTTTATCCTCCGTGCTGGTGCTGACGGCGGTGTTTGAAAAGCATATCTATCAGATTTCGTCATTATTTATCGGATTTATCATTTTTGCAATTCCGGTTGTGATTTATGAAGAAAGAGAATGCCTGAAACAGAAGCTGTGGACAATGTTCATGATACTTCTGGGCGCAGGGGGCGTTTTCGCCCTGACCTACTTCACAACAGGCGGAACAAATAACGCAGTTTCTCTGGAGAATGCCGGTGCAGGTACTTATCTGTATGTATTTATCGCCGGCGCAGTTGCAATTTGTGCTATGGTGCTTCCGGGGATTTCCGGTTCGACGCTTCTGCTGATTTTCGGACTGTATATCCCGATTGTCAGTGCAATTAAAGAAACGCTTCATCTGAATCTGCAATATATCCCGGTACTGTTCACATTCGGGGTCGGAGTCATTGTCGGAATCGTTTCGATAGTGCGCTTAATCCGGACTGCACTCGAAAAATGGAGAAGTGCGACAGTATTTTTTATCATCGGCATGATGATAGGTTCGCTCTATCCGGTGGCAATGGGTGCGACTACACTCACAGATGCCGACAAGAATCCGCTTGGATTAGAGCCTTTAAGCTTTTCGACATTCAGTTTTGTCTTTTTTGTGATTGGCGGTGTGATTATTATCGGCTTGCAGTTCATGGGAATGATGAAAAGCAGTAAGGAAAATCAAGGAGAATCCGCATGAGACGAAAATTAACTGCCCTGCTCCTGTCAGTTTCGCTGTTATGTGCGCCGGTACATGCCAAAGCCGAACTCTGGGGCGATATCAACAGTGACGGCCTTGTCAGTGCCGAAGATGTGCTTCTGATGCAGAACTATCTGCACGGAAAAGTGCCGTTCAGTCAGGCACAGTTTCAGACCGCCGACATCAATCATGATGCTGCTGTCAATATTTTTGATTTCTGTCTGCTGAAACAGAAAGTTATCAATACACCGGAAGAAGTTTCCCTCTCTGTGATGACGTTCAATCAGAATCCGGATTACCCCACGGGCTGTGAAAGCGCAGCTCTGTACATGCTTCTGCATTATTATGATGTCAACGTTGCTATGGAACAGATTGTAGATGTGCTCCCCAAAGGGCCTTTGCCGTATTCTGTCGGGGAAAAGCTCTACGGCGCAAACCCCGAACGGGAATTTGTCGGCAATCCGAAAGATTCTAATTCTTACGGAGTGTATAACCGCCCGATTGCTTCTACAGCCGTCGTGTTCCGGAGCGGTGTGCAGACCAAAACAGGCGCATCCCTGACAGAAGTGATTTCGCTTCTGAATCAGGGTACACCCGTCATAGCATGGTACTGTACTAACCCTGACAGGGGCATTACTTACCGCCGGAGCTGGTATGATTACGAAACAGGCGAGTTGATTCAGTGGCCGTCCGGTGAACATGCCGTTGTCATCTGCGGGCATGATGCCGAATACATCACCTACCGTGACCCCAATACAGGCGGTTCAAGAACGATGAAACAATCCGTATTCCAGAACGTCTTTGACGAAATGGGCGGAAGAATTTTATATTTTGATGATTAAAAAAATAGTTCCGGTTTATGCCGGAACTGTTTTTTTCTGTCTGCAAATATCAGATAGAAATAATAAAATCAGCGTTCCGGCGGAAATCTGCACCGGATACCAGAACAGAAGCGTTTCCGGAATGAGATAGGCCAGAATCGAAATTGCTCCGGCAGGGGGCAGTATCATGCCGGATTTCTGCATTGTCAGGATGACAAGCACAACCGTCAGCACAGCCGGAATGCATATCGGCAGAGATAACAGGACTGTGAACAGATACCGGCACAGACTGCCCGTCACTGCACAGCACAGCATCAGCAGAAAAATTCCGGGCTTTTTGCGTTCTGCGGGGGAATCCGGCTTGCAGAATTCCGTAAAGGCAACCAGCAGGGGAGGTGCGCACAGAAAACGCACATCCAGAAGCACTGCCGGAAGTATGACCAGACATCCGGCAAAGGTTCTTGTCAGGGCTTGCAGAAATGCAGTTTTATCAGGCTTCGGAAGGGGCTGAAACGGCATTTCCGGAAGAATTCCTGTTTTTTCAAGAATGATTCTGCAAAGCAGTACCAGTGCCGTCAGGCCGGATGCGGAAAGCAGATAGACAGGGGATTCTGTCTGCATCATCACCGGAAGCACAACGGCGGAAATCATGGGCGCAAACGATGTTCCTGAACAGATAAAAATCATCTGTGCGGTGAAAAAGGCGATACAAAGCTCAATTTCTACAGGCAAAGGCAGAAAGCACACAATCACCACTCCCAGCACCGCACAGAGACTGATACAAATCAGCATTCTGGATTTGCTGACACGCCATGCCATCTCCGGAACGGTCAGCGCACCGACGGCAATGGCAGAAAGTTCCGGAAAAATGATTTCAGAATTCTGAAACCATCCGGCAAGCCCTGTCATCAGGCCGATTGTCATGACCGCTGTCAGCAGAGGAAGCTGCTTCTTGATAGCAGTTATCATAAAAATTGATACCTCTCTTGATTTGATTCAGAATTTATTATAGCACAATTCCCTGAAATTGGCAAGCGTTTTTTCAGTTTTCTGCAAATATTTACAAAATAATCATTGATTTTTTTATTGCAGTATGCTATAATAAAAACACATGATGTACGAAAGACATAAGAAAGGAGCGTTTCCATGACAAAAAGAGAAAAAAAGAAACCAGATATGAAAAATGTCAGCCGGCTGAAGTTTTCGCTCATTATCGGCTATGCCGTGATTGTTATCGCCGCAGTTTCCCTCGTTTCGGCACTGGCTGTCAAAAAAACAGATACTGTCCTGAAAAATCAGGTCAGCACTATGGTTTCTTCTCTTAATGTGCAAATGAAGCTGAATATGAACAGCTACCTGTTCCGGATGGAAACTATCGGCACACTGGCTTTCGCAGAAGAAGAAGCTTGTACTTATGATGCCACTTCCCCCGATAATGACGAGTATGAAGCCCTCAATACAGAAAAAATTATTTCTGATAAATTATACAGTCTCTGCATTATGGAAAATTTTGTAGATTATGGCATTGTTTACAGAAATAATCATTATGTCGGAAAAATCTCCAACGGAACAGCCAACATGCTGGGAGACAAACTGTTTGAGGAACTGAGCACGATTGTGTCCCGTCAGCGCACCAAGGACGGATGGGCAGCCGGATTTCAGGATAATTTCAAAAGAATCTACTATGTCAAGCAGATTCATGAAAATGCCCTGCTTGTGATTTCTTTCTATGCCGCAGAACTGGAAAACGTATTCGATAACCCGGAAACACTCAACGGAATGGAAATCCGGCTGATTAATCAGAATTATGATGTGATTTATTCTTCTGAAAATTACGAGGTCGGCGAACATCTGAACAATGCCATTCTGGAACGTGTCCAGAATCAGACTTCTGTCACTGTGATTGATAATGAATATGTTGTCGCCGTCAATCCGTGCGGTGATGAATGGAACGTCATCTGCTCCGTGCCGACAGAAATTATCCTCAGCGAAAAAAACCGGATGCAGTTATTTATCTACATGATTGGCCTGCTTGCCGCCCTGCTTGCCGCCGCTATGGGTGCAGTGCTGTCCGTTAAAATCGCCAACCCCGTGACTGATATCGTTTCCACTCTGGATACCAAAGCCCATATCGACCAGCTTACCGGCATTCTGAACAAGCTCTCGTTTGAAGAATATACCGGAAACAGACTCGCAGATTCCCTCTCGTTCGAGAATCATGCGCTGATTCTCATAGATGTCGATAACTTCAAAGGCGTAAACGATACCCTCGGCCACGCTTACGGCGATAAAGTCCTTTCCGATATCGGCGCACTGATGCGCTCGGTCTTTCCGGAAGCCGATTTTCTCGGACGTGTCGGCGGTGATGAATTCGCTGTCTTCATAAACTCCCTGCCCGGCGGAAAAGATTCCCCCTATCCCGATTATGTCCAGTCCAAATGCGAGGAACTCTGCGAAGGCTTCCGCAATCACTATACAGGCGACGACGGAAATTATAAAATTTCTGCAAGTATCGGCGTTTCTTTCTTTCCGGAACAGGGGCAGACCTTCCCCGAACTCTATGCCAGAGCCGACAAAGCACTTTATTTTTCCAAACACAAGGGAAAAGATACTTATACTTTTTTCAGCCAGAATCTGTCCGAACAGGAGGCGAATCCACATGAAACAAACTCCGAAACGGAATAAATTAGCTCTTTTCTGCTGTCTGGCGGTACTCCTCACCGGATGCAGTGACAGAAAAATTGTCAAATCCCAGCACGAACAAACCGAAATCACGCTTTCATGGTGGGGCAACGATACCCGTACAGAATATACTCTCACGGCTGTGCAGGAATTTGAAAAACTCCATCCGGAAATCAAAGTCAAATGCAACTATTCTGAATGGTCAGGCTATGAAGCAAGAAGCCGTGTGCAGATGTTTTCTGCGACCGAAGCAGATGTCATGCAGATTAATTTCAACTGGCTCAGTCAGTATTCCGCCGACGGTACAGGCTATTATGATATTGAGAAATTATCAGATTATATTGATTTGTCCAATTTTTCAGAAGAACTGCTCAACTACGGCCGGAAAAACGGCATCCTGAATGCCGTACCCATTGCCATGAATGCCGAAACACTCTATATCAATCAGACACTTTATGAAAAATATGGCCTGCCTGTGCCACAGACATGGGACGATTTATTCAAATCCGCAGAAGTCATGCAGAAAGACGGCATCTATCCGCTGGGTTCGGCAGACAAGGCCGTCTGGCTGCATTTTATTGCCTATGCCGAACAGTCTTCCGGAAAATCTATCCTTGACGAAAACGGAACATTAAATTTCACGCCTGCCGAATTCCAGATGATGCTGGAACTCTACGTCCGCATGGTTCAGGAAAACGTCATGCCACAGGTGGAATATTTCGACAGGCTCTGTCTGGATAACGGCGGTTACGGCGGTACTGTCGCATGGGTCAGTGATGCGAAAAACTATATGGGCAACGCTATCGAAAACGGGAATACAGTCATTCCGGCGGATTATACCGCATTTTCCCCTGACCGGAGCGGTGAGGGCTGGTATGCCAAGCCGGCGAGCATGTATGCCGTCAGCGTGAATACCGAACATCCGAAAGAATCCGCTATTCTGCTTGATTTTCTGCTCAACAGCAGAGAAATGGCACTCTTGCAGGGAATCGAAAAAGGTGTGCCTCTGAGTACTTCCGCCCGGAACTGTCTCGAAGAAGCAGGAATGCTGACAGGTCTGCAATATGAAGCATGTCTCAAGATGGAGGAAAATCAAAAGCTTTCCCAGATTCATCCGTTTATGGAGAATTCGGAAATCATTTCTGATTTTATTTCCGCCTGCAATGATGTACTCTATGAGAAGAAAACACCGGAAGAAGCTTCTGAAATCCTGTATCAGCAGGCACTGGAACTTCTGAAATAAAGAGAGGATTGCTGTTTCTCACTGCTTCAGAAAAGTATAATATAAAAAATACTGTCCTGCATTTAAGCCTATTTCGACAGTAAAATATTCAAAAAAAACAACAGTTCATAACCGGAGGTAATTATAATATGATACATCAGCCTGCAACACCAAAATATCCGCACATGCTCCACGGAGGAGACTATAACCCGGAACAGTGGAAAGCTTATCCGGAAATTCTGAAACAGGATATTGTCCTGATGAAAAAAGCAAATATCAACTGCGTCAGCCTCGGTATTTTCTCATGGGCACAGATTGAACCAGAAGAAAATCAGTTCGATTTCGAGTTTCTGGATAAAATCATCAATACACTCTATGAAAATCAGATTTATACCATCCTTGCAACACCTTCCGGCGCACGTCCGCACTGGCTCGCCGAGAAATATCCCGAAGTGCTCCGCACTGACGATACCGGCAGAAAAGCTCTGTTCGGACAGAGAGAAAATCACTGCTATACCTCCCCGGCCTACCGGGAACGTGTCAGAATTATCGACACAAAGCTTGCCGGACGCTATGCAAATCATCCGGCTGTGATTCTCTGGCATATCTCAAACGAATTCTGCGGAGAATGCCACTGCAAACTCTGTCAGGAGGCGTTCCGGAACTGGCTCAAAGAGAAATATCACACGCTGGATAATCTCAATCATGCGTGGTGGTCGCATTTCTGGTCGCATACTTACACCGACTGGAAACAGATTCACAGCCCCTCGCCGATTGGCGAAACTGCTGTTCACGGCCTGAACCTCGACTGGAAACGTTTCGTCACATATCAGAGCACGGATTTCATGAACGCTGAAATTGATGCTGTCAAGGCCGTAAATCCGGAAATCCCCGTCACTACCAACATGATGGGCATGTACGCTTACGGACTGGATTACACCGCCATGAGCCGGAAATTAGATGTGATTTCATGGGACTGCTACCCGGAATGGCACGCACTCTGGGGAAATGCCAACGTTTCGATTATCGAGAGCCTTTCCCATGACATGATGCGTGCGCTCAAACAGCGTTCATTCCTGCTGATGGAATGCACACCCGGCACGACCAACTGGCGCACTGTCAGCAAGCTCAAAAAGCCCGGTATGCATGAATTATCCATTGTGAATGCCGTCGCGCACGGTGCGGATTCAGGATTATATTTCCAGATTCGGCAGAGCCGGGGAAGCTGTGAAAAATTCCATTCCGCTGTAATTTCCCATACCGGAACAGAAAATACCAGAACGTTCCGGGAAGTTTCCGAAACAGGCGCATTATTGCAGAAAATCGAATCCGCTGTCTACGGAACAAGCACCCCTGCCAAAACAGCTATCATCTTCGATGCGGAAACCAAATGGGCACTGGATGTCATCAACGGCCCTCGGAATGCCGGACTGAACTATTTCGGCGAAATTCAGAAATGTTACCGATATTTCTGGAAAAACGGCATCAATACAGATATCGTCGACCAGACGGCCGATTTTTCCGGCTATGAACTCGTTATCGCCCCTATGCTGTATTTATTCCGGGACGGCATTCAGGACAAATTAAGAAAATTCGTCGAAAACGGCGGTACGCTCGTCACAACGGCTTTCACCGGAATCGTCAACGAAACAGATTTGTGCTTCCTCGGCGAAGCCACTCCCGAAAAGCTCAGTGATGTGATGGGCTTCTGGATTGAGGAAACCGACGCACTCTATGACGGCGAACATAATGCACTTTCTTATCATGATATGAGCTATGAATTATCTGATATCTGTGAAATTCTGCATCCGACGACCTGTAAAACCCTCGGAACGTATCAGAAAGATTACTATCAGAATCAGCCTGCCCTGACCCTGAACGCATTCGGCAGGGGGCTTGCCTATCATATTGCATCCTGCGCCGAAGAAAAATTTCTGGATGATTTCTTTGCAGAACTCGTTCCCCAGCTTAATCTGCAACGTGCTATGGAAACAACTGTCCCCGAAAACTGCTCTCTCACATGGCGTGAAGATGACAAGGGCAGAAGAATCATCTTTATCCAGAATTATGAAGCCCCCGAACAGGAAATGCTACTTGATAACTCCTATGAAGATATTCTCACAGGCGAAATCTGTCAGGGAAGTATCAGAGTCAAAGGCTTTTCCTTCCGGATTCTGAGAACCAGAGAGGAGAATGCCGATGCATGAATTCAGATATACACTGAAAAAAGTCTTTTCTCTGGAAGCCGATACCGCCACACATGAGGAAATTAAACAGCGTATCATCAGCGGAGGACAGGTCACAGGCACAAACATGTGCATTCTGATATGCGCGATTCTGATAGCATCTGTCGGGCTGAATGTCGGCTCAACAGCCGTGATTATCGGTGCAATGCTGGTTTCTCCGCTGATGGGTAGCATTCTTGCAATGGCTTACGGAGTCGCTTCGGCGCACAAGTCCCAGTTTCTGAAAAATTTTTACGGATTTCTGTTACAGTTAATCATCAGCATACTGGTTTCGACAGTATATTTTCTGCTGTCACCGATTAACGAGCCGACTTCCGAACTGCTTGCAAGAACCCAGCCCAGCTTTTATGATGTTATCATAGCAACAGCCGGCGGATTTGCCGGAATTATCGGGAGTACCCGGAGCGACAAGGCCAACAACGTCATTCCGGGCGTTGCAATTGCGACTGCGCTGATGCCTCCTGTCTGCACCTGCGGTTATTCGATAGCCCATGCGAAATGGGAAATGCTTTCCGGCGCATCGTATTTATTTATCGTGAACTGCTATTTTATTTTTCTTTCCGCCGTGCTGATTCTCGACCTGCTGAAAATTCCAAAAGTCAGAACGTTCACCGAACAGCAGTGGAAAAAGCTCAAGAAAGCCATCATCCGGAATACGATTATTGTCCTGATTCCGAGTATTTTCTTCACGTTCCTGATGCTGAAAGATGTAAAATAAAATCAGAAAAGCCTGTTCTGTACAAGGCAGAACAGGCCGTTTTTTAATCTACACTGCGAATCTGGTCAGTGAGGGGTATTTTTTCCATCATTTTCAGAGGAATCAGAGATGAGACAAATGCAACCGCAAAGGCAAATATCATAGCAATCAGGATTTTCGGGACGGGAGCACCGTAATCAATGACTTTCTTCATGGAGAAGACAGCTTCTCCGGAATCGTCATAGATTTCCATCAGGAGCAGGAATTTCTGCGTCAGCCAGAGCAGGGTTTCGCACAGTCCGAGGGCAAGTGCGCCGGATGTGACGGCATACTGCAAACATTCGAGCACGGTCATGCTGTAGAGCTGACCCCTTGTCATGCCGATACACTGGAGAGAGGCGAATTCGCTTTTCCGGTTGAGAATTCCCGTCGAGATGATATTCACCATATTGAAAACTGCTATCAGCGTGAACATGATGTTCAGGAACGTAAAGCCGATTTCAATTGCAGAATAGACCGTATCTGCTTTTCTGTGCTCCAGATAGGCATCTTCCAGTTCTTCCATATTGACAGTATCCAGCGATTTGAGGAAATCAAGAGCTTTGTCATGTTCTCTGGTATCGTTCAGGAATGCCGTGAAACTGTAGTTGATACCCTCATCAGCATATAATTTTCTGATTTCGCTGTTTTCATAGAATTCTATCGGCGCATAGAGCCAGATATATTTTTGAAGCAACTCTCCGGAAAGATAGCTTTTTTCTACCGGAGCGATACCGCTCTTGCATACCACGGGATAACTTAGATTCACATCCTGCATTTCTTTATTTTTATACATCTTCTGAACCGTGAATGTATCGCCGGAAAATTCTGTTCCGGAAGAATAGAGATAACCGCCGGACTGTTTCAGTTCTTCATAAGATATGGGAGGTTCGTTTTTAAACTGGCGCAGATAGGTAGCTTCATTGACATAATCCACAGAGATGAAATAGTCGCCGTTCTTTCCGAGTCTGGAAATATCATAGCAGATATTCTTGAAATAGCCGGATTCTTCTATTTTCTGTATAGTCACAGGCATTCCGTCAGTGCCGGGCTTTTCGTCCACAGACACCATAAAGTCAAATTCTATGCCGAGATAAATCTGTTCGAAGATTTTATTTGTCTGTATCTGGGCAACGTTCATGATATATGACACAGATGCAAACAGCGTCATAGAAAGTGTCAGGGAAAGCACCGTGATAATAAAGCGTTTCGGCTGACGGCGGTTGTTACGGGAGGCAAGACGGCCTTTCCAGCCGAACAGAAACCCGAACAGGCTGTGCTTCCGGACTTTCATAATCTTGTTGCTCCGGTTGCTGATAGCCTGAATCGGCGACATCCTGATGATTCTCATGCCCGTGCCGTATGCCGAAAACAATACCCATGCAAGCCCCGTCACACCGGCAACCGCTAACAGTGCCGGGCTGATGTGATACTGAAGCAGGGCTTCCTGCCCGTCATGCAGAAAGGCTTCTGCAATCCCGCTGGTCAGAATCGCCTGAAATGCCACGTTTCCGATACCAATT
>SVNI01000038.1 GCA_015066975.1 Ruminococcus sp.
ATAATTTTATTCTCAAACTTGATATGAGGCAGTTTGTATTCTTTATCGCCGTTTCCGAAATACTGCGCATTCCGGTGCAAATCCAGAATACCGTTATCCTGACTGATGATATTCTTTTCTGCCGTGCCGGTGGTCTTGCTTGCCAGAATATGAAACTTTTTCGGACTTGCCGAAACCATCCGCATGAACTTGACACCTGCGCCGACAGTCGTCTTTCCTGATGCCGTTGTGCCCTCTAAAAATTCAGCCCTGACGTTTGTCGTATTGATAAAATCAATATATTTCTGCGATAACGGAAATTTATTCGTCAAGACCCTCACCGCCGATTTGTGCGAGCATGTCAGCGAATTTCTCGGACGGCTCAACCGATGCGCTGACTTTCAGCGTATATTCTCCGGTCATTTTGTTGAGCGTATCAATCGCCCTGATACGGTCGGACGGCTCGACATGGCTTGCATCACGGATTATGTCGGACAAAATTACCTGCCGTTCTTTGGCGGTCAGAATCCTGCTGTCCTGCAATTTCTCTGAAAGTTCTTTGATATACTGCTGAATCTCCACATTTCTCAACAGTTCATCGGTTCGATGTTCCGCATAGCTCTGACTGTAGCCGGCTTTTCGGGCGGATTCCGCACCGTTGCCGGACTGTACATAATATTCAGCGAATTTTTTCTGACGTTCGGTCATGATGCACCGCCTTTCTGAATGGGAAAAGCACCGGAATTTCTTCCGATGCTTTCAGGGGGAATTTTCGAGATTTGGAAAGTAACAGTATCTGCATTGCTTCTATGATACCATTATATCACGTTTCAGGGTGCAAATCAATGCAAATCTTGTCAAGTGCCTGCTTATGTTTATATTTGACATTTCTTTCACTGTAATGCATTTTCTCTGCTGTCTGCTCGAATGTAAAATAATTCAGATAGTGCCAGACAAGAACGGCCTGCAAATCATTGTCCTCAATCTGCTGAATCGCCGTTGTGATTTCCTCACGGATGTGAACCAGTTCTTTCAGTTTTTCTTGTGTCTGCCGTTCCGTGACAGCTAACCGGATAAGTGCATCTTCGGTGGAATTTCCGGAAGGACTTCCGGCAGATTCTGAAAATGTTCTTGAGAGTCTCTGTGCAAGGGATTTTTCCCGTTCGTATTTTTCGAGATAGGCTTTTGCGGTTTTTTCGGCATAGAACGCACGGTTGAGCCAGTTTCTTTTTCTTGCCTGTTCATCAGTCATGATTCTTCTTCTCCTTCCTCATAGAATCCGTAACATATCTGGTCACAGATAGATTTGCAGTGTTCCGGACTGGGTGCATCATTTTGCAGAATGCAATGTTCACAACGATTGTATTTTTCGCACTGACGGCACTGGTCTCCGGTGTGATAGGACGGGCATTTCATCTCGACACACCAGAATTCTTCGCATTTTTTGCAGGGATTTTTGATAGATTCGATTCTGATATAGATTCCGGGAACATCTGCCCAGAACTTTTCGCAGATTTCCGAACATACAAGAGCATCATCCTTCCAGAATCCGCACTCTGTCAGACAGTCTTTCAGAAGTTTCTGAAGATTATCGGTATCGGGTTTTGTGATTCGATATTCCCCGTTCTGATGCGTGCCTTTCGGGAACAGCCATTTGCAGACGAGCTGAACGCCCTCTGTAAACTGGAATTCCGGTCGGTGCGGAAGCAGATGTGATTTTAATTTTGCTTTGGCTTCTTTGAGTTCCGGTGGCTGATAGAAGACCGGCTTTCCGTTTCTGATACTGACCTTATGTTCCTGAGCGGTCACAGTCGGCGGAATCATCGGCATAAAAAATTCAAGTTTCATTCTGATTTTTTCCTTTCTGGCTTTCGCCTTTGTGAACAGGAAAGAATCACCGTCAAGGGGCTGGCTTTTAAGCCCCTTGCGGTTATTCTTGTTCACACACATGTTTTACCGCAATATATTTCTATATATTATATAGCCACTTGCGGTAATTTTTGCGGTAATCAGGTGTCAGGGGGTGACACGCCGGATAGTGCCGTTTTCGAGAGAAAGTTCTTTGCATTTTTTTACTCTGCGTTCTGCGGTATCTCTGCTGATGCCGAGGAATTCTGCAATATCAGTGATTTTTACAATACCGTCCACATTGACCATATCGAACGTATTCAGGAGTTCGGCAGTCTTGTCAGCCGATTTGGCTTTTGCCTGAGCGGACTGTTTTGCATGTCCTTTCTTTGCACCGTACTGACGGGGAGAAAGCTGGACATCAAGCTGTAAGTCTTTCAGGATTCCGGTTTTGTCTTCTTCATGCAGAGGGTATCTGAACCAGAGATTCTTGACCGGGAAACGGGGGAACTCTCGGAGCGTGCCTTCCATCCGCCAAGCGGTCATCTCTGAGACGTGCTTGTCAGATTCGATTAAAGCCGCCTGTAATGCCTGATAAGCTTCCTGATTTAAATTATCTATACAGTGTTTCAGCATGGCTGAACGGCTGAACGTATCATCCTGCGGAACGTCTGCCCAGACTTCCGGTGCGGATTCTTTCAGGAAATCACAACAGAGTTTTGTGGCATTCTGATTCTGAATCTGGGTGATGATTTCCGGCGTTAAATTCAAATCCGTCATATCTAATAACGCATCGGGGTCACGGGCGAACACGCCTGAACCTGACGCTCTGTCCATACTGCGCTTGCCGCCCTGTGCGCCCTTCGAGTGATGATGACAGTAAATCACAGCGCATTCGAGCTGATGACAGATTTTATCGAACTGATTGCAGAAGTTCGCCATCTGGTCGGCAGAATTCTCGTCGCCTGTGATAACTTTGTAAATCGGGTCGACGATAACAGCAAGATAATTCCGCTTTCTGGCGCGGCGAATCAGCTTCGGTGCGAGTTTGTCAAGCGGTTCGGAAACGCCACGCAAGTTCCAGATGTCAATTGCATTCAGATTCTGCGGCTGAAGCTGTAACGCCTGATACACATCTTTGAAACGATGCAGACAGGATGCCCTGTCGAGTTCGAGATTGACATATAAGACTTTACCCTGCGCACACTGCCAGCCGAGCCATTTTCTTCCTTCGGCGATGGCAATGCACAATTCAATCAGAGCGAAACTTTTTCCGGCTTTGGAAGCTCCGGCTAATAACATCTTGTGTCCCTGCCGGAGTACGTTTTCAATCAGCGGCGGCGCAAGTTCCGGCATATGTTCCCATGCCGAAGCCATACTCTCGAATTCCGGCAAATCGTCGGAAATGCCGTCGATATAATCTTTCCATTCGTTCCATGATGAAAATCCTATATTCGTTTCGAGCAGAAACTGTTTCTGTTCGCCGCGCATCACACCGGGCATTCTGGAAAGCCGGGACGGGTTCTTATTCTGACGGTCAACCTGCAAGCCGTTCCTGTCGCAGACCTGATAGAGAAATTCGACACGCTTCCGATATTCGTCATAATTTGCGGCATCGATTCTGACAATCGCGTGAAGGGATTTTTTTCCGGAGTAGACCAGCGCAGCAATCGGCAGCTGCAATTCATGCAAGATACCGTTCTGCTGTTCGATGGGGATTTTATCGGATTCGACTAGCGCGAAGCGGAATTCTGTGACATTCTCATTCTTCGCGCCTTTGCCGTCGAGCGGATTGAAGCGAATCCACGCGCCGCAGGACGGGTTCGGTGTTCCGAAAACGCTGTCGAAATCGCCCTGATATTTCTGTAATTCCTGAATCAGTTGTGAAGCTGTCCGGGAATAGCTTCCGGCAGTGGGGAGATATTTCCCGTCAGAATTCTGCCAGCATTCGGTGACATAGCCGACGAAATCATCAGGTTCAAAGAGTGTCTCCAGATATTTTGCAATTTGTTCTGCTGGATTCCAGTTATCCGGAATCATGATAGGTTTCTGCTCTGTCTGTTCAGGGGAAGTAATCTGATAATCATCATAATCAATGATATCATCCCAGTCGAGGGCTTTTCCGGCTCCGGAAGATTTCGGCATCCAGCCATTTTCCTTCGCCATGTGAACGAGCGTTCCGGCGGTGACGGGCGTGTCACAGTCGTCAAATGTGAGATATTTCTTTTCGCATTCGCCGGGATGATACCGCGCGGCATCCTGTGCCGACCACGCATCCCAGACGGAAGCATCATATCCGGAACGTTTCAGCGCAAGACCGACGTTCAGCCATTCCTGATAATCCAGTGTTGACGGGTTGATATATTCCAGTAATTCTTCAAGATTTTCGTTATCATAATTCATAGTTCATCACTCCGGAAGATAAGTTTCTGGGTTAATGTCCGCCGGAACGCCCTTCCAACCGAGTGCGGCAATTCGGGTAATCATAGCGGAAGCCTGTTCAAACGTCCAGTTTCCGACGTGCTGAAAGTCATAACGTTCGAGACAGCGAATCTGTTTCGGTGTGGCGAGTCCGGCAGAACGGCGATTTTCGAGATGTTTCAGAAGCAGGGAAGCTTTTCCGGCGGAATCGATTTCGTCCGGAAAGATACCGGCTTTTTCGAGAGATTGTTTCTGTTTTTCGGTAACGGGAGCAGATTCCCAGCCGAACGCCGGCACATAGCCGGATAAATCTTCTGACTGAATGCTCATCTCAAATTGGAGAGGGTCAACAAGCTTTCTTTTTCTGCCTTTCATTTCGCTGAGGGTTTTGGCGAGTGCGGATTCTCTCTGCGCAACGACAGTTTCGCTGGCTTCTTTTTCGACTTCTTCGAGATTCAGCGGACAGCCGGATTCTGCGAGTTTTTCCGTGATTTTGTCGGCGACTTCCTTGTTTTCGGCAATCAGGCAGGCAGGACGGCAGAGTTCATGCCGTTCGGTATGCCAGAGAAAATCCAGCAATAATAAATTTTCTTTTCCGGCAGAAAGCCGAGTTCCTCTGCCGACCATCTGAGAATACAAGCTCCGGACTTTTGTCGGGCGGAGTATTATCACGCAGTCGACAGACGGGCAGTCCCAGCCCTCTGTTAACAGCATCGAATTGCAGAGAACGTTATACTTTCCGGCATCGAAATCTTTCAGGATTTCGGCACGGTCTTCGGATTCGCCGTTGACTTCGGCGCACCGGAATCCATGCTGATTCAGAATATCTCTGAATTTCTGAGAAGTCTTGATTAACGGCAGAAAGACGACTGTTTTCCGGTTTTTACAATAATTCTGCATTTCGCCTGCAATCTGTTCCAGATACGGGTCAAGTGCGGAATCAATCTCACTCGCCTTGAAATCTCCCGCCTGAACGGAAACGCCTGTGAAATCAATCTTTAACGGAATCGTTACCGCCTGAATCGGACAGAGATATTTTTCATGAATCGCCTGCGGAAGCGTATATTCATAAGCAAGCGAATCGAACACTTTTCCGAGATTCTGCATATCACCTCTGTCGGGAGTCGCCGTCACGCCCAGAACTTCGGCATTCTGAAAATAATGCAGAATTTTCTGATAGCTGTCAGAAACGGCGTGATGCGCTTCGTCAATGATAATCACATCAAAATAATCATGCGCGAACTTTGCAAGCCGTGATTCTCTCATGAGGGTCTGCACGCTTCCGACAGTGATTCTGTACCAGCTCCCCAGACAAGACTGTTCCGCCTTTTCGACAGCACAGCCCAGACCGCAGGCATTGAGAATTTTATCAGAAGCCTGTTCCAGCAGTTCGCCACGATGTGCCAGAATCAGCACACGTTTTTTCTTCCGGACACATTCTTCGGCGATTTTGGCGAATACGATAGTCTTTCCGCATCCGGTCGGCAGGACTAACAGCGTTTTCTGAATGCCGTTCTCCCACTCGGAGAGAACGGCATGTTTTGCGGATTCCTGATACGGTCTTAAAGTTATCATAGAACTTATCCTTTCCAGTTCGGCTGATACGGCTTGAAGCTTGCAGGCTGACTTGTCAGAGGGGGTTCATAGAACTTGTCAATCTGATTTTTCTGATGTTCCTGCTGGTCATTGCCGACATACTTGTGAATGATGACTTTGCAAGTGCCGGTCTTGCCGATTAATTCGGGAGTCCAGCGCATCCGGAGCGGTTCGCCCTTCTTCTTCATGCCGACAGCGATAAAGAATTGTGATAATTTCCATTCCAGTTTGGAATGAAGCAGAAAATTTTCAGCAATCGTGACAGTATTTCCGTGATTGTCAGAGATTTCAAATTCCACAATGGCTTTCGGACAGGGCGGAATTTTCGCACTCCCCTCATGATGGGCTTTTGTGAAATTCGTGATTCTGAACGTGTAATCACCTTCCGGCAGAATCTCAAAACTGTTTTCGTTCTGAATTTCGTCATCCCAGCCGAGCACACCGCCCTGATTCTGATTCTGATAAGCCTGATTCGGATAATAATTTGCCATGATAAAAAACTCCTTTCAAGATTTAAAAAAATTAATCAAACGGCAGATAGTCAGCACAATTCTGCTGAACTGCCTGAAATACTTCCGGCCAGTTGGCGGTCAGCCAGTCGTGATAATCTTCCGGATAGTCCTGTAATTTCATATCCGCCGGAAAATATTTCCAGATTTCTGAGGACACATGCTGAATCTGTTCTGCATGGACGTTGTTTTCTTCCATCAGGTCAGCCAGCGCATCCGGAATGCCGGTCACTCTCTGATAGCCCTGTCCGATGGGCTGGAAATCATCAAGGCTTTCTTCCGGCTGAGCCTGCACGGAAATCCCCTGAGTTTCGGCTTTCTGAATCAGATTCTGCGCCGGAGAGCCGAACAGATGCGAAATGCTTTCCCATGCTAACGGCAGAACATCCGGCAGACCATAGCGGTTCTTGGCATCCCAGCAAGAATGATGATTTGTATACATCACACGCTCCTGACCGATTGCCTTGTGCTTCTTGCCGTCTTTGTCCGTGGCGATGACATTCGTCTTATAATTCAGAAAAAGTACCATATCCGCCCATTCTTTCACAAGCGGAGAAATCTGCGAGCCGGTTTTCTTCCCAAGCTTTAACTCCCAGCGGTCGAACTGCCCCATTTCTTCGGGGAGTTCATATTTTCTGGTCTGCGCGTGGCAGAGAATGACGACATGAATTCCCATCAGCGGAAGATTTTCGAGTTCTGTCAGGAAACGGGCGATTTCTTCCCGTTCGTAGACATAGCCGTTTCCGTAGCCGAAATCCTCAATCCCTTTTTTCTGATACTTCTCACAGAGGGCATCAATGCAGAGCTGTTCCGCCCAGTCGAACGTATCAATCACAAGCGTACCGCAGGAAGCACCGCCGTTCCGGATAAATTCGATTTCGTCTCTGAGCATCTGCCAGCTGGTGGGCTTCGGCAGACGGCGGACGTTCATGTTATCCGTACTGCCCTCGGTGTCGATAAAGACCGGATTCGGGAACTGACCTGCAAGCGTAGACTTGCCGATACCTTCCGCACCATAGATAGTTGTCTTGATACCTTTTCCGGTGACTTTTCCGGAAGTGATTTCAAAATTTGCCATGATAAAAAACTCCTTTCATTAATAGCTGAAAAATTAGATTTATTGTACGGTAATATACATTTTTTAAAAAAATTATTTATTCCAGCCGGGTGTATATCTCGGCGGAACGCTTTTGACTGGTTCTGTTTTTGACTGGATATAGCCGTCTTCTATGATGATACTGCATTCATCGCCCGTGCTGACACGGGTTGCAATCGCCTGTAAATGTTCAGATTCCAGCCATGTAGAAAAATCTTTCAGAGTCGCTATGTCCATTGCTTCGAGCCTGTCCAGAAGCACAAAACCGCATTCGGGCTTGATTCTGCGTACAATAGCGGTCGCCACTCTGAGCTGTTCTGCACTGCTCATGCAGTCCCATGCTTTGCCGTGATAGAGCAGTCTGCCGTCCTGAACGGAAAGCCCTTCGAGGGGCAAATCTGCATCATCAAGAAGTTTCTGACGGTTCTGCCGGATTTCTTCGATTCGGGAAGTCAGTTCCTCATACTGACCGGAAAGTTCTTCGGCTTCCTGCTGTGCCTGATTTTTTATCTGATTATCACGGATTTTCGCATTGATACTCTCGATTTCAGAAAGATTCTTTTCGAGTTCGGCAGTCGATTCGTCATGTAAATCCTGAGCGGATTTTTTCGCCTGATTCAAATCATATTCGGCTTTGGCATAGGCATGTTTTGCGGATTCCAGCTCCAGAAAAGCTTTCTGAACGGCATCTTCGCATTTTTTAAGATTATCCCGTAACCGCTGATTTTCAGCATTCTTCTGTAAAATCTTCTGCTGTTGAGCGATGAGTTCAGAAGCAGAAACGGGCTGTTCCGGAACGTCCGGCCATGTGGGCAGGTCGGCGGCATGTTTGCGTTTCTGGTCGGCAATCTGACCGATAGCACGCCGCTGATTGTAAAGCTGTGTCTCCTGCTGTTCCATTTGTGCAAGCTTATCGCCAACACCGATGATATTCAGCAGAATTGCTGATTTTTCTTTATCCGAAGCGTTCAGGAATTTCGGCAAATCAAGAGCCAGTTCACTGATAAAGCTGTCAAGCAACTGCTGACCGGATTTTTTCCCGTTCGGGTCGATAACTTTCAATGCAGAATTTTTTCCACGGCGTTCGACAATCAGACCATTGCTGAGAGTCGCACGCAGAATCGGGTCAGCGTAAGCACCTTCCCGTTTCGGATTTGACGGCTCGAATTTTTTACCGCCGAGCAGCCAGCAGATAGCATCCAGCACCGAGGTCTTGCCTTGAGCATTGTTCCCGCCGATAATCGTCAGGCCGTCCGGAGACGGTGTGAGCGATACGGCTTTGACACGCTTGACATTTTCAAGCTCCAGTGTATTGATTTTTACGGGCATGTGAATCATCCTTTCATAACATTGATATATTTCTGAACCGTCTGCTCTACTTCGGAAATTCTCTGATTTTCGTGATATTTCGCAACAAACGAGCAGATATGATTCATGGTATCATTGAGGGTTTTCAGATAGGCTCTGAACTCGGCACGGCGTTCGGAGAAGGTTTCGCCGTCAGAAGGTAACATTTCCTGCACCTGTGGTTTTTCAGCAAGCTTTGTTTTCAGCTCCTGATTTTCTGTTTTCAGTTTCTCATTTTCTTCTAGCACAAACGGGTCATTTTCAAAGACGGTATCACGGGGCTGATTTTCGAGTTCTGTAATCTGATTTTCAAGTTCCTGATTCTGGGCGGTTTTCTCTTTGAGCTTTGTCAGCAGGGTATCCTGACGGCGTTTTGCCCCTTCCCGGAACTCATCAAATTCGGCTTGTTTCTCCTGATTTTTCTTTGTCAGTTCTTTGATTTGCTTCTGCATTTCTTTGACAGAAACGGAATCAATATCAACTTTCTGAATCACTTCTTCTCTCTGGGGTTCGTCCAGTTTGGCAAGCAGATATAATTTTGTGACACCTAAATGTTGATTCGAGTCAACATTTTCAAGTTCAGCAATTTTAGCATATTTCATGGCCTGATGCCTCTTGATACCTACTTCCTTTTCGCAGTATTCCTCGAAATTCTGATAATTCAGCTCTTTGTAAAGCTTGTTATCACGCATTTCTTTCAAGCCCTTGCAGACCTCATAAAGCGATTCTTGTGCAATCTGTGCATGAGCCTTGATGTGATTGTTCAGCCTGACAGCTTGGGTATAGTCAGCACTCATGATTTCTGTTCCCGGCAGTTCCTCGAATTCTGTATCGTCCCAGTCAGATGCAATATCAGTACTTTCTGTTTCCAGATAGCCGTGTTCTTTCAGATGACGGCAGAATTCCTCACGATGTTCCGGACTCCATAAAGAAGCCGGATTGGAAACGCTTTCAGCAAGTTCTTCCGCAGTGCTGATGCCGTTTCTTCTTGCACAGGCAGTCAGCACAGCAGAAAGCCCGATTTCATCGAGTGACGTTCTCGGATAGATTGTCCGGTTCATAGCGTTCATGACTTCTGTATAGCAGTTTTCGCTCAGAGCATTCCGGAGAGTTTCATGTTTTTCAGGGTCATCCAGTACAGCCGTCAAATCTGCCTTGGACTTGATACCCTGACGGCAGAGCATATTGAACGTATGCACGGAAAGATTCAAATCTTCTAAATTCATACTTGACATTACCTCACTTTTGTGATAGAATTAAATTGGATTATTATTGTTTGTCCCCGTCCCCGACAGCAATCGGGGCAGGGATTTTTTTAATTGATTTCAGGCGGCTGATAGATTTCTTTTCCGCAGTGTGGACAGTACTTTGTCTTTGCAGGTGACAGCTTTCTGCAACGTGTACACTGAAAACTGCCGTCCTGTTCTTCCCAGAAAGCCGCTATTCTGTCATCATAAACCAGCTTCATTCCGCAGTCGCTGGCAGCTTCTTCGGCAACATCGCCGAGAAAATAAGCAAAGACTTCATCTAACTCCTGATATTCTTCTGTTACATCAAAGATGACCGCAAATTTATAATCCGGATAGTGCGAGTACAGCCAGTCATAGACCTTCTGAAAAGATTTTGCATTCTGAAAACGGATGGGACATCTGCCGTATCTGTCCTCGAATTCTCCATCCTCAATTACTTTCATAGAATCACTCCTTTTCGCAGAGTGTGCCGAGCGTCTGATAAATCTCAGAGAGCTCCTTTTCAGCATTATCACGGATAAGTTTCAGCTCGACAATGCGTTCCGTGACGGTTTTCAGAGATGCTTTCCAGTCCGGCGGAACGGCTTCGGATTCCTGATTCTGTACCGGCACTTTTTGAACAGAAGTTTCCGATTTTTTTTGGTGGCTTCGGCACAAGTGCGCCGTTATCAATCAGAATCTGACGGATTTCCTCAACAGAACATAAATTCTCATCTGCCAGAATTTTAATCTGATACTGTCTGTTCTTCGCCTGCCGATAACTCCGGCAGATTTCTTCGTTGGTCATCTGCATGTGAACGCTCCTTTCAGTCCAATAGTAGTATAAGCCTGATAGACTTCGCTCCACTGCATGATGACGACATCACATTCACCGTCAGTTTCATATTCCCACTGTCCGGCGATGTTTTCAGCATCTTCGAGCGTGTCTGCATCTCCGAGAATACCAGTATTCTCATACAGGTCAATGACACGATATTTTTTAGGCATCAGCTTCACCCCCTTTCAGTCTTCATAGGCGAGTAATTCGCCGTTGACAAGTTCCCACTGATTGCCAGCGCAGTCGAAACGGATGTAATTCCAGTCGGTGGCATCATAAAGCGGTTCACGGTGATAGGTATCTTTCACACGCAGACGATGATATTTATTGACTTCAAACGTCTGCACTTCACGGAGAATCTGAATTTTCTCCGGCATGAAGCCGAACAGCATGGAAAGATGTTCAATGGCTTCTTCATCGCTCGGAATTATCGCTGAATCGGATTCCACAAGTTTATTATAATCTTCCTGCTTCATGTTCGTGCCGGTATGTTCCGCAGGCTTCCAGTCAAGCTCCTTGTCGAGTTCTTGCTGAAGCTTGTCGGCTCTTACCTTTTCAGCATTCAGTTTCGTTTCCAGCTTCCCGATTTCAGCAGCTGCCTGATTTTCTCTGTTCAGTTCCAGCTTGTTGATTTCTCTCTGAATGCGTTCTGCCAGACAGTCAGCGTTCATCAGATACGCACGGCAGAAATCGTGCTTGTCCTCTTTGGATTCGCTGTAGAATCTCTCAATTACAGAATACTGGTTCGCTGACGGATAAATCCCCGTCAGATTTTCAAATTCACTGATTAACATAATTAAATTACCTCACTTTCATAAATTCTCTAAAAATCCTGTCACAGTTCTTTTTGCGGATTCTGCGGTTCTTTCCGTATCTTGCAAGATGATGGATTCTTCCGGAGATTCTGCCGTGCTGTACGAGGATTCCAGCCATTCTGTCAATGACTCTTGCGATAAAACCGCTGAGAAAGTTTCTGAAATTTCTCCATGTGTTCAGAATTCCGGATTCGCTGAATCTTCTGAAAATTGCGTTCTCCATGTTGTTCACCCCCTTTGCTGAGTTTCTTCACGCTCGGCAATCCAGCGCATCAGCGGTGTCATCTTTCAAGGAGCTGTTCCGGCTCAATCTGCAATAATTCGCAAAGCCGTCCCATTTCATCAGTACTCATATAATAAGTATTCTTTCTGTTCCGCAAGTCTTTCACGCCTAAGCAGGCGGAAATCATCTCGTCAGAAATGCCCCGAATAGTTTTCCACTTCATCAGGTTTGCCCAGACGATAAGGGGCAGAGGGACTTTCTTGATTTTCATCATCTCATATCCTTTCAGTTTTCAAGATTCTTCTGTTTGGTTCTGCTGCTTTCGCCTCTTATCAGCTCTCTACTTGTCGTTTCAAGCGTTTCAGCGATTCTGTCACCAGTAATCATGTCCGGCAGTCTGATTCCCATTTCATAGAGTGAAATTGCCTGTCTGGAAATGCCGACACTTTCAGCAAGCTGTTCTTGAGTCAGACCTTTTTCAAGACGTATCTGTTTCAGATTCTCGGATAATGCCATGTTATCACCTCACTTTTCTGAAAAATTCTTGACTTTTACCGTGTTTTATGCTATAATAATACTAAGTAGAATATTATATCTGCTTGTTTTTATATTTCTCTTTGCTACTCTGTAGCATGGTTATAGTATAACATGTAAATTTGCAATTGTCAATATAAATTTACGTTTTTCATTTAAATATACATATTTCAACATGTTTAAATATGCATTTTTAATAAAAATGCATATTTACATAAAGGAGTGATTAGCATGAAAGATTATGATACTGAAATTGCACAAAAAAGAATAGAGGTACTCTGCGCTCAAAAAGGCACTAAGCCTACAATAGTTGCAAGAGAAAGCGGTGCAGGAGCAAATTCTATTGCAAATTTAAAGCGCGGTTCAATGCTTTCTGCTGATAAACTTGCTAAAATTGCAGATTATCTTGAATGTTCTGTAGATTATATTCTCGGCAGGACAGATGAGCCAATCCAAACAATGAACAATGTTTCTGTCAGCAATCCGCAGAACTTCAACGGAACACAGAACAACGGCATCATTCAGACATCTGATGAAAAAATCAGTTCTGATGATGAGCAACTTCTTGAGATGATAAAATCACTGGATTTGATAGAGCGTTCAAGAATCATTGTTATGATTGATGAAATGCGGAAAGGAGCATGAATATGAGCTTTGAGGAAGATTTTAAAAGCTATCTGAAACGATTGAAAAAAATGGCAGTTCAGCTCCCAGATTTGACAGAAGAATCTACAAAGACCGCTCTCATCATGCCGTTTTTTTCCATGCTGGGATATGATGTATTTGATGCCTCTGAATTTATGCCGGAGTTCACTTGTGATGTTGCAACCAAGAAGGGTGAAAAAGTTGACTATGCGATTCTCAAGGACGGCGAACCGGTCATTCTGATTGAGGCGAAACGTGCCGGAATGAAGTTGCAAAAGCAACAGCAAGGACAGTTGTACCGCTATTTTTCAGTAAACAGATGCAGAATTGCAGTTTTGACAAACGGAATCACGTATCAGTTCTTCAGTGACCTGAACGCTCCGAATATTATGGATGATGAACCGTTTCTTTCTTTCAATCTTCTGGAAGATGACCCAGCACTGTATACTTCAGCAGTCAGTCAGTTCTGTAAGGATAAGTTCAATATCAAAAATGTAATCTCAAAAGCAGTATTTCAGAAATACTCCAAAGTTGTACAGAAAACACTGAAAGAAGATATGATTTTTCCAAGTGATGAACTGGTAAAATATTTTCTGTCCAGACCGGAAGTCAAGACAGGAAGCCGAATCACTTCGCAGATGATTGAAAAATATCGTGAAGCTACGGCGGAAGCGATGCAGAAAATATTCAATCTTTCAGCAGAAGAATTTCAGGCAGATATAAATCCTGTTTCTGAAGGGGCAGAAACGATTGAAGCTCCCGTTGCATTACCAGAACCGAAAAATCCTGTCACATTGGAAACTATTTCTGAAACAATTCAGAAAATAGGTCAGAATGAGATTCCGGATTTTAGATGTCAGACAGAAGATACACCGGATTTTTATAAAATACATATTCATACAACAAACAGCCGAAAAATGGGTGTTGTCAAGATTTCAAAGTCTGATTTGTCAATTCAGTTCAGAGAACTCGGAAACGGTGCACCGATTGTGCATGAATTACAGTCAGCGGAAGAATTCCGCAGTCTGGTAGAAGGAGAATCTGCATGACACTCAAAGAAAGGGCGGAACAGGTTTTCAATCAGCTTGATGAAGAAGAACTTGAATTCTTTCTCTTTACTTTTGAAAGTCCGTGCTCCGAAGGAACTGCAAGAAAACTGACATACAGCGAACGGATAGCTATGTTGCTTTCCAAAGCCGATGAATCCGAAGAAACAGAAAAACAAAAAATCCACGCCAAAGCGTGGGAGAAAGGAACTATTTTATGGAAGACATAAACAAAGAAATAAAGTAAAAATATTGCAAATTCTTTTTTGTCATGTTATAATAAAGAAAGGGGAATATATCATTTTATGAAAAAAATAGAAGATGGGAAATTATTGTATCATCTGACAACATTAGATGTATTTGAATCTATAGTAATACATGGCTTAATGTCTCGGAATGAATTAAATGCAAGACATTTAGATTTTGTAGACACTGCTAATCATGATATTCTAAGTGGCAGAGAAAGACTCAATTTATCTCATTATGTTCCTTTTCACTTTCACATTCATACGGCTTATGATACTGCTGTAAAAAACACTTATACAGATAAAGAATTTATTTATCTTTGCTTAACAAGAGAATATGCTCGCAGTCATGATTTTCTTATTTTGCCAACTCATCCGACCTCTACTGAATTACCGGAATTATATTCTTATGATGAAGGCTTTTTAAATATTAATTGGAATATTATGAATCTCAAAAAGAACGATGAATTTCCGGATGATGTTACAGAGCGCAAACGCACTTTAGTCAGAATGGCGGAATGCCTGTCACCTAATCCGATACCAATAGGAGATTTTCAATCTATCAGTGTCAAAAATGTCGATTTAATGGATAAAGTAATAAAAATCCTGCGTCGGCATAAAGTTGCTCATCCGCCTTATGTTGATATAAAACCAAATTATTTCTAAAAAAGCAGGAGGGAGAGAATATGTTCAAGTTTGTTACAGGTGACTTGTTACAGTCAGATGCCTATGCTTTAATTAATACTGTCAACTGTGAGGGATATATGGGCAAAGGAATTGCCTATCAGTTCAAATTACGTTTTCCTGAAATGAACATTGAATATATGAAAGAATGCAGAAATCACAGGTTGACTCCCGGAAAGTTATACTGCTATCAGACAGAGAATAAATTTATCATTAATTTCCCTACCAAAAATAAATGGAGAGAAAAATCTAAAATGGAATATATTATCTCTGGTTTGGATGAACTTGTAAAAATAATAAAAATGCAGAAACTTCTTTCTGTTGCTATTCCGCCTCTTGGATGTGGAAATGGTGGATTAACATGGAGTGAAGTAAAGACTATCATCATTGAAAAATTAAGTGTAATAAGTGATGATGTTGATGTCTATATTTATGAACCGTCCCGAAATTATAAAACAGTCTCTTCTAATGAACCGCAGTTGTCTTTATCTGCATTGATATTGATGAATATCAAATTTAATCTTCAGAAAGACAAATTCAATAAAATCGGTTTGCAAAAAACTGCTTATTTTATGAATGTTTTATCAAGTACTGAATATTTTCATTTCAAAAAAGAAAAATATGGCCCTTTTGATTATTCAATAGAAATTATTTCAAAAAATATACAAGAGTTTCAAAAATATTATGGTGTTCAAACTACAAAAGAAGCTTATGATATATTGATAAAAAAAATAATAAGTCAACCAATACAAGAAAAGTTAGATTTTTATATGCCATTTATCATAGAAGCATCAAAATTCACCAATCAATGTACTACTACTGAAGAAGTAGAAGGAGCCGGCACAGCATTGTTTATTATTCAACAAAATAAAACTATTGAAATAAATGATATTATTCTGCAGTTTAAGCAATGGTCTGATGACAAAGCAAAACGTTTTTCAAATGATGAAATTAAAAAAGCTGTTATTTCTCTTGAAACATTTGGATTTATTGAAAACACATTATACGGATATCAAATCAAATCGTAAGTTTAGTAAAAATAAAAAATCCGTCCGCTGGAAAACGGACGGATAAAATAATATATAGGGGGAATTGTTATGGCAAAAGCAAAGAAACTGCCTTCTGGTAACTGGAGAGTGCAGGTCTATGCCGGAAAAGATGAAAACGGAAAGAAAATCATGAAGTCATTCACTGCGCCGACCAAACGGCAGGCAGAAGCAGAAGCGGCTATGTATCTGGTAGCTAAAAAAGAATCTGAAAACAGTGAAATCACTGTCGGTCAGGCGATTGACAGCTATATCAGCGCAAAAGAAAATGTGCTGTCTCCAGTGACAATCCGGTGTTACCGGAAGTATCGGGAGAAGTGGCTGCAAGGTCTGATGGATATTCCTGTTTCTGAACTGAATGTGATGCTGGTGCAGAATGAAATCAATCAGGAAGCCCGTCATCTGTCGCCGAAGTCTTTACGGAATGCTTATGGCTTGCTTTCCGCCGCCGTCAGAATGCACTGTCCCTCGATGATACTGAATGTGACACTTCCGTCAAGAGAACATAAAATCAAGGAATTGCCAGAGCCCAGAGAGGTCATACAGGCGATACAGGGAACTGATGTAGAGCTTCCCTGTCTGCTTGCCTTGTGGCTGTCGCTGAGGATGTCAGAAGTCCGAGGCATCAAGTACAGCGACATCAGCGGAAACGTCCTGACGATACATAGAACAATAGTGACATTTGACGGTCATCATATTGAGAAAAATCAGACAAAGACATATAACAGTACCCGTCAGCATGTACTTCCTGAGCGGATTCTGGAGCTTATCCGTCAGCAGAGAGAATCTGCTGATTGTGATGAGGATTATGTTATCACATCATGCGGACAGACTATCTCAAAGAAATTTATCCGACTGCTGGAAAAAAATCATGTCAAGCGGATGACATTTCATGAACTCCGGCATCTGAATGCCTCAGTCATGCTTCAGCTCGGTGTGCCTGACAAATATGCAATGGAACGGGGCGGATGGTCTACCAATGAGACATTGAAAACAGTCTATCAGCATACATTTACAGAAAAACGGCAGGAAATCGACAGGCAGATTAATCGTTATTTTGACAGCATCTATGACGAAATTTCACACGAAATTCCACATGACAGCTAATAAATCCGGAAACAGCGTCTAAAAAAATAAGTTCGAATCCCACTCTCTCCGCTTTTAAAAAATCCCTGAATTATGTGAAAGTACGTAATTCAGGGATTTTTGTTTGTATTTTCTGTGGAATTTTTCTTTTTTCTCACATGTCAGATAACACAATTCAGGGAGTTTCTGTTTTTCAGATTATTTCTCTGTAAGAATGCCGGAAAATATTTTTCCGTCTTTCAGGGCTGTTATTTCGATTGTTTCTTTCTGGATTTCCACAGTTTTTGAAAATCCATTCAGACCAGCATTCCGAATCAGTGCCGGATAATCGACATAACATTCATTCAAATCCACCTTGCCGGAAATGCCTGGCACAGAACCGGATTCTGACTTCTGCCATATTCCGAACCGTCCGGAATAGTTTGTCTTTGCTACACCGTAATGCGCTACCCAGACGGCATATCTTTTCCGGATTGTTTCTGTAAAACAGTTTTCCAGATGCGATTTGCTGGAATACAGTCCGGCGAAATATCCGGCTTTTTCAAGAATATCAAGAAAAGATTCCGCCATTTCGGAGCATTTTTCTCTGCCGAGTGCAATTTGAGAAGCTTCTTCAAAGTCCAGATATACCGGATATTCAAACTGTTTGCCTTTTATCGCCTGTAAAAAAACTTCTGCTTCTGTCTGGATTTCCGGAACGGAATTCGCATAGGAATACCAATAGCATCCGACAGGGATTCCGGCAGATTTTGCGCTGGAATAGTTCTCCTCGAATTTCTTGTCTTTTTGAGAAATCAGTTTTCCGAATCCGGCACGGAGAATCACGAAATCCACCTGACCAGAATTCTTGATTTTCTCCCAGCCGACAGAGCCGTTATGATAAGAAATATCAATACCGTTCAGCATAATTCCAATCCTTTCTGAGTTATCATTCTTCTTTGAGATTCATGACAGCAGAGAGTCCGGCGGAAACTGCCGAAATCCCGATGCCGATTAAAGTTGTTTTCAGAACGGCTTT
>SVNI01000039.1 GCA_015066975.1 Ruminococcus sp.
TGCGCATTATGCCTATCAGGGGGAAAGCGGCTATCCGTATTATTCCGAAGACGGCTTTCTGAACGAGGGCGGAAATCCCTGTCAGGTTGTCGGGATGGTGACTAACTGGATATCCCCTGTCAATGAAGCGGATTATCCCTATGACGGCGAAACGCCTGACCCGAATAAAACTATCAAGGAAATGCAGAAGGAATCTGTTCTGCATGTGACGGATTTTCATTATTTTTCTATGGATTACTGGGATGAGAACCGCGAAGCACAGATTCAGCAAGTCAAGCAGGGCATCTATGAGGGGCATTCCATCTATTTTGCGACCAGCTTTGCCGCGCTGGATGATGAACCGTTTCACAACAAGGCGCATCAGGCTTTCTATGTGCCCATAGACTGGTATTCTTATGCAGATGAAGACTATTCCCCCGGCGCACATGCCATGAGTATTGTCGGCTGGGATGATAATTTTTCAGCAGATAATTTCCTCATCTCTCCCGGCCGGGACGGTGCATGGCTTGTCAAGAACAGTTGGGGAAGCGACTGGGGCGACGGCGGTTATTTCTGGATTTCCTATGCAGATGCCTATCTCAACGATATGATTTATTTCGATACGGAAGATTCTCACATGCATGACAGCATCTATGAATATGATGACTTTGCCGGAGGCGGTGCATTTGCCGTCAGCGACAGCCTGAATGACACGTCTGCTTATATCTCGAATATTTTCACAGCTGATGATAACGAGGATATTACAGATATTATGATTAACTGCGTAAATATCGACGATAACTGCGAAATTCAGATTTATACCGGGCTGACAGATGCCGGAAATCCGGTTTCCGGAGAAGCTTCCGGAGTTTCTTACGGAACGCTGAAGCATCTGGGATACCAGACACTCCGGCTGGATGCGCCGGTATCCGTGAAAAAAGGCGAATTATTTTCAGTTGTGGTAAAGCTGACAGGTTCGGCAGGCTGTCACATTCCCTGCGAACTGGCATGGAAAGATGACGGCACACCTGTCGGCGCAGGCGCAGTCTATTCCACGCCGGACGGCTTCCCCGACAGTATCAGCTATGAAATGATTCAGCGGAATTTTCACGAAAACGAGAGCTTTTTCAGTTCTGACGGCAAAACCTGGCATGATGTCCGTCATCACACAGATAAAATTGAATCCGGCATGGCAGTCGGCAATATCTGCCTGAAAGCACTCGGCGTAAAACAGGGCACAGTACATTTTTCAGATTATCATGAAGAAATTCCGTTCGGGACGGAAATTGCACTTTCCAGCCCGGAACAGGCTGATATTTATTATTCCGTCAATGACAGCGAATATCAGCTTTATACTGAACCGATTGCATTCAACAGTGAAATGACGCTCTCCGCCTATGCCGATACCGGAGAAGAACATCAGGTATTCACTCAGCACTATACTCCGCAGAAAGCTGAACTTTCCAGTCTGCTTCTGTATCATGACTATACTGCCGGTTATGCCGATATTTCTGATTCTGAAATAGATGTGACTGTTTTCGGCGAAGATACTGAAAATTTCTTTATGCCGATTTCTGCCGGAACTGTCACATGCAACGGTGAAGAAATCCGTTCCGGCGGTAAGTATCCGCTGAATATTTCGCAGGAAGATACAGATTTTTATTTCACTGTTGAGCAGGAAGGCTGTCTGCCGTCGGAATATCATCTGCATGTGAAAAACAAGGGCTTAACTCCGGTTTATACCGGTGTCTGGACGGGACACTGTGCGAACGGCGACTTGCTGGCATACCAGCTTCATGACGGAAACGGCATCCGCAAGAACCTGACAAACGGCGAAACAAAAACATTCACTTACAGCATGAACGGTGCAAACTCTTATCTGTTCCGCTGGTCGGAAACCGAAAGCACAGAGTATTATTTCTGGCAGTACGAAAATGAGGACGGAGCTGTTGACGGTTATCTTTCTGAAAAAAATATCACTGATGAGGATTATAGCCGTGACGAGGTTCTGCAACTGATTTCCCGGAATCTGTTTGATGTGCATCCGGTTTACAGCAACGAGGAACTCTGTGAACTCCTGATGCAGCATTATGAAGCTGTGACAGGGGTACGTCCGTCAGGCAGTTCCATCAAAGAGGAAGAAGGCATTCCCGTCGTCGAACTCATGGAAATGATTGATAACAAGCTTGTCACTGTCGGCCGTTACAACTGCGACAGATACGGTTCTTGCTATGATATGGACGGCAACGCTCTGATTTATGCCACTCCTGACGGTGATATCAACAACGACCACGAAATTAATGCTTCGGATGCTTCTGTTCTGCTGACGGAATCCGCACGAGCAGGTGCGGGCGAAAGTGAAACGTTCTCACCGGCGCAGAAACAGGCTTCAGATTTGAATCATGATACGCTTGTCAATGCTTCGGATGCGGCAGTCATTCTGAAATATTCCGCCGCGCTGGGTGCTGGCGAGGATGTGAAATTATCTGACTTTTCGTCATTACAGCAATAACTGAAAAAAGCCCTCTGCTTTGCCGGAAAAGCAGGGGGCTTTTTTGTATTCCTGACAGAAATCAGAAATATTCTGCACAAGAACTGACAAAGAACGTAATTCAGCCTTCTGCCGGGAAAAAGGATTCATGCAGATTCCGGAGCAGAACTTCTGCAATATCAGAAGTACTGACCTCACCTTTCACTCTGTCATCAATCTGGATGCAGAAAGCTATGGGAAAATCAGGGTCATCCACGAATCCGGTCAGAAGGGAATTTTCTTTATTTCCGTTTTCAACCTGTGCCGTACCGGATTTGACACCGACAACTGTGCCCGGAAGCAGAGAAGCGTAATGATTCTTTCCGTTATCGAGCATAATTTCACGGATATGTGAAGCTGTTTCTTCTGAAAACATCTGACTGCCGAAAGAAGTTTCCGCCTGTGCGGTGACAGTTCCGCTGACGGTTGTCCTGTACTGGATGAGATAGGGATTTGTCACTGTGCCTGACTGATTGGCAATCGCACTCTGCCAGACCATCATCTGCAAGGGGCTGACGAGTGTTTCGCCCTGTCCCATACAGCCCCACTGTGTATTGAAATCCGTCTTGCCGGTGAGCGTGGTAGATGCTGTAAATGCTGAAATCCCGTTGATATTCAGATATTTCTGATTTCCCTCATCATTGACGAGATAGCCCATTTTCTCATAAGTTTTCTGGATATCATACAAGGGCAAATCCATATCTTCGACAAGCTGTGCGAAAAACGGATTACAGCTATTGGCGAATGCTTCTGTAATATCCTGTTCGCCGTGTCCGCTGTCGAGATGGCATTTGATATCCTTGCCGTTCAGCTTCGTGTAGATGCCTTCACAGGTATAGCGTTTCTGCATAAGCTTGTCATATCCCATGCTCTCCAGTGCAGAAATTGTTGTGGAAATCTTCTGCATAGAGCCGGGGACAGTCGGATAGAAAACCCGGCACAGCAGAGAACCTGTTTTAAGTTCGTCCAAATCTTCATAATGATTCAGAATATTGACACTCGGCTTGCTCAGACAGATATAGATTTCACCAGTCAGATAATTATAAGCGACAGCACAGCCGTCTTTGCTTCCGAATGCGTCATAGACATCCCGGTTTACTTTATGGTCAAGCGTGGCATAAATTGCGGACTGACCGTCCTCGACTTCGCCCAGCATAAAGCTGAAATTTGCCAGCCTGCCGATATTTTTTGCAACAAGGGTATTGCTCATCTGGCCGGAATTATCCCCGATAAGATTGCCGATATCCAGAAAATAATCACTGCCGTAGACCTGTGCATCTGCGTCCGGGTCAAACAGCACATCTCCGTTTCGGTCATAGACAAATCCCAGCGATACGTTAGAAGCATTCGAGATATAAAATCCGGCTTCGGTTTGCAGTCTGTAAATCAGAAACACGAATCCTGCAAGGAACAGCAGGAGCATGGCGGTCATTAATTTCTGCACTCTGCGGATGCTTTTCATGATGTGCTCACCTGCTTTCGGGATTTCTGGGTTTTTCTGCGCTGTTTCTGTTTTTTGCGCTTCATGGCTTCGTGATGGAACAGGGGTGACTGTCCGGCTTTGAGCATTCCGACAAGGAATCCGCATGACATCATGGAGCTTCCTCCTGTTGAGAGAAACGGAAGAGTCACCCCGGTAAACGGAATCAGATTGCATGAACCGAAAATATTCAGGCTCATCTGCATGAGAAATCCTGCTGTCACGCCGACGGTCATCATAGCATGAAAATAATTTTTCGGCGGATTCATGAGCACGGTCATCAGCATGATGAGAATCAGCATCACTGTCAGTACGGCATTAAGCAAGCCCCATTCCTCGCAGACAGTTGCAAACACAATATCTGAATCATGGGCAAAAATGCGATAAAGTGAGCCGTTTCCTGCTCCGACTCCGAGCCAACCGCCCTTGGCAATGCCGATTAAGGCTTCGCACTGCTGATAGCCGTCACCGTAGCGGTCAGCCCAGATATCGGCATGAAGGCGTTTCTGGACATATTCCGGTGCGAATGACCATGCCAGCACCAGCACCAGCACGAACACTGCACAGCCGATAACTACCAGCCGTTTCGAGATTTTCGCTTTCGGATAGCAGAACCGGCAGAAAACTGCACAGAGGAAAATCATTCCGAACGTCGGCAGGCTTCCCAAATCGTGACACCACCATTGCAGGGCAAAAATCACCAGTGCGGAAATGCACAGAACCAGCGAATCTTTCGAGATATAGAAAAAGGCAATCTTAAGTTTTTCGTGAAGCTCCACGATAGATGCCGAACACACTAAGATAAAGCACGGCTTGATGAATTCCGAAGGCTGAATTGAGAAACTCCCGATAGTTATCCATTTTTTCTGATTGTCTGTCAGAAAGACAATCGCTAAAAACAGCAGAAACATGATAATATAAATATATATCTTATGTCTGCGAATCCATTCGTGATTTCGTGTCAGCAGGAATCCGGCTTCACAGGAAGCAAGGCACATCACGCACGAAATCAGATGCTTGACGGATAAATTCACCCCGCCGAAACAGGACTGAAATATCAGGCTGATGCCGAGAATGCATAACAGCATAAAATCCAGCGTATAGGTCATCTGTTTATAGAACAGCGTTATCAGCAGGTAGCCGATATCCATTGCCAGCACAGCAAGGGTGAGTTTCAGGAAATCGCCGGGCGCGACCAGACTCCCGCGGATGAACACCATAGCCAGCATGGATAAATGCGTCAGAAACAACAGAATGACTGTTCCGGAATAGGGCAGTCTGTTCTGATACATCATTGTCATAAAAAAATCACACTCCTATTCTTCAGGCTCTGTCACAGGCCGTTTTGCCAGATACAGCTTAGCGTTTCCCAGCCGGATGCAGTCGCCGGGGGCAAGCTTTTTCTGACGGATGCGGTGTTCATTTACGAACGTACCGCACCGGGCATTGAGGTCTGTAATCGTCCATACACCGCCTGTCACGGTCATGACGGCATGATATCTGGAAACAGACGGGTCTTTTATCTGAATATCTGCCGAGCTGTGCCGTCCGAGCAGAATTTCATCTGCTTCCAGCGGATAGTGAATTTCTTTTCTGTCCTCATCTTCTTTTTTGTCATCATATTCGCTTTTAAGTTTTCGCCGGCGCAGTTCGAGTCCTGCGCTGACTTTCTGCCAGCGTTTCTGACACAGACGGCTCTCCCGTCCGACAGCCAGTATGACGGAAATTGCAAACATATCCAGAATCACCACTGCCACGGCACTCAGCACCAAATCCGGCACTTGCAGTCCGGAGAGCATCTGCCATAGCTCAGATAGAATTTCCGGCATGAAACATCCCTTCTTTCTGATAAAAATCTATTTTTATTATAATATATTTCTGCGAAAACTGCAACTGTATTTCTATTTCTTTAGAATTTTTTGATAAATTTTCAAAAAGCACTTGATTTTTTTTATATAATATGTTATAATAATAGAAACCAAGGAAGTAAGCTTACTTCCATAAAGGAGGAATTGTTTTGAATATTACAGTTAATGCAAAAAAAATGCAGGTATCTCAGTCTTTTACTGACTATGCCCAGAAACGTCTTGATGCGAAACTTGACAAATTTTTCGGTGACGAAGCCGACGCAAAGATTATGCTCACCGAACAGCGCGGTCAGATTGTTCTTGAACTGACCGTACGCTATAATCAGATGATTTACCGCGCCGAACAGACTGCCACTGACAAGACAGATGCACTTGATGCCGCTGTTGATAAAATCATCCGTCAGATTCGCCGGAACAAGACCAGAATCGAAAAGCGTCTGAAAGACAGTGCTTTCAAGCAGGAATTTGAAGATACTGTAGAAGAAGCAGATATCAACGTTATCCGCTACAAGAAATTTGATATGCGTCCGATGACTGCCGAAGAAGCCATTCTCCAGATGAACCTGCTCGGTCACAGCTTCTTTATGTTCAAGAATGCCACTGACGGTAAAGTCAATGTGGTATATCAGAGAGCTGATGAGGGCTATGCCGTACTTCAGCCGGAAGATTAAGAATTTTTCGATTTTTCTCATCCAATCTCCTAATAAAAAAGCAAGCTGTCCTGCCTTCGGGCGGGACGGCTTGCTTTTTTCAGAAAAAGACTTGCAAAATCTGGAAAAATATGCTATAATAATTTTAGTTAGCAATAGCTTACTAAAACAAAAAGTAAAAAGGAGATTATTTATGGGTTTATTCAAGAATTATGTCAGTCAGACGAGAAAACCGGAAGGCACTCTCAGAAAAATGATGATTGCCGGCATGAATTCCGGTCACGCCAAACTGGCCGATTGGGGGATGTCCCATCTGCCGGAATGCCGTCCCTCGCAAATCGCTGAGCTGGGATGCGGAGGAGGCAGAAATATTGCCGAACTTCTCCAGAAATATCCGGATGCACATGTCACCGGAATTGACTACTCTCCTCTTTCTGTGCAGAAATCGCAGGAATATAATCATACTGCAATCGAATCCGGCCGATGTACCGTGCAGGAAGGCAACGTGCAGAAACTTCAGCTTCCGGAACAGCATTTCGACCTTGCGACTGCTTTTGAAACTGTCTATTTCTGGGGAAATCTCGAAACCGCATTCGCACAGGTACACAAAATCCTCAAACCGGACGGCTTCTTCCTGATTGTCAACGAATCTGACGGCAAAGACCAGGCCAGCCTGAAATTTGAACAAATCATTGACGGCATGAAATGCTATACAATTGAACAGCTTGCCGATGCCCTCAAAAAAGCCGGCTTCTCCCGGTGCAAAGCAGAACACCATCCCGAAAAACCATGGATTGTCATTCTTGCCAGAAAATAAAATTTCTGCCCTGCAAACCGCAGGGCAGATTTTTTCAGGCAACAAGCCATGTATATTTTTCCACGCTGTACAGGGGCACAAACGGAATCATAATCGGAGTTGTCTTCACATAGTTCTGATATTCGGGGTCTTCTCCGTAGGTGCAGTTCTGACGCATTTCCAGCCGTCTTGCACCGCCGAACATGACATAAATAATCCCCAGATAGCCCAGCAGAACAATCACCCACTGGAGCACTCCGCTGTAAGCGGTAATTCCGCCGACAAATGCGCCCGTCCAGAACAGCATCTCGCCGAAATAGTTCGGACAGCGGACAATTTTATATAATCCGGTATCGACAAAACGTGCCGGATTTTGTTTTTTTGCCTTATTTTTCTGCAAATCTGCCGTCGTTTCGATAATCAGGCCAACTGCGCCGATAATCATGCCGATAATCAGCATGACGGAACTGCCTTTCTGATTCGCCGTCCGGAAGGTCAGCGGAGCAGTCTGACAAGCATACATAAGAGCGGAACTCAGCCAGATTCCGATTTTCGCCCCGGCTTTCATGCCGTCACCGGATTTGATTTCGCTTTTCATCTTAGTTTTGTAAGTACTGCTCTTGATTTCACGATAAGCCAGATATCCGCCCAGCCGTAAGCCATACGCAACAAACAGCAGAGATGCCGGCACATTTGCGCCCATAATCAGGAGCATCACACCGATTCCGGCAACAGAAAAGCCGTATCCAAGCGAGATAAACCAGACATATTTCTTAAAGCCCAGACTGCTGAATACCAGTGCAATCACAAGTGCATACAAAAATAATTTCATACAGTTATCCCCCAAATAAATTATGATTTATTATTATTATAGCACAAAGGAGACAATAAGTCAACTGATTAATTCTTGTGTTTTCTGAACATAACCGTCATTCCAGCGGATAAAATGCCTGCTAATGTCACCAGTACAGGTGCAGTTTTATCTCCTGTCGAGGGAGAAGCCGTGGCTGTGGATGCTGTTGTTGCTGTTGTAGATTTTGCAGTAGTAGTTGTTTTGGAAGCAGTGGTAGATTTCACTGTTGTGGTTGTGGACTTGGTTGTAGAAGAAGTTTCCGTTTCCGTTTCGGTTTCGGATTCTGTTTCTGTTTCGGTCTCGGTTTCCGATTCGGATTCGCTTTCGGATTCGGATTCTGTTTCGGAGTCTGTTTCGGCTTCGCCGTTCACGGTCATGACACATACAGGCGGTACGAGCGTAAGCGTTTCGGACATGGCACTGATGGTATAAGTCCCCGGAAGATTGAAATGCAGGGTAAATTTTCCGTCTGCATCCGTGCCGATTTCGGTCGGCTCGCCGTCGATAAGAATGACAGCATTTTCCACAGGAAGTGTCACAGGATTCCAGCTTTCATCATACCCGGCACGGGAGAGAGTCAGTTCGATAGTTTCGCCGAGTTCGGTATCAAGCACATGGCTGTCGAAGAAGCAGTAAGCATCTGACCAAGCTGTTAAATCCGTATAGACGAACGCATTCAGAAAATCGCCGTCCTGGATTTCGTCGGCGAGTCCGCTGGATGCCGTATCATTCACATAATAGCCGAAACTTCCGCCGTTGGCCGTACCCCATAATTTTTCGAGGGATAATCCGTACTGTGACTGCCCCGAAGCATATCCGGCTTCTGCACCGCCTTCATAGAAATCTTCATGTGCCTGAAAAAGCGCATCATTGACAGTCAGAATGCCGTCATTATCAGTATCCGTCACAGTGACAGCTTCCTGCACGAGTGCAAGTTTGCCGTCTTTGTCCGCGATAGTGACATAGACCTGTGCCGAATCCGCAGAAGCGGAAGTTTCTTCTGTAGCATCTTCAGCATGTACACTGACAGCAGTCAGGACAAAACTCATCACCAGCGCAGATGACAGAACAGCCATATTCTTGAAAATCTTCATAAATCTCATACTCCTTATTGATAAAAAAATAACTTCTTATTTATTATAGCACTCTGAAAATCATCTGTCAAGAGCAAATCCCCTGATAAATTCTATCAGGGGATAAGCAAATCTATTTTCCTTATGAATGAAGATTAGAAACCTACGCAGTTGCCGGAGAGTGTTGCACCGGTGATGTTGTTCTTGCCGTTCTTGGAAGTACAGCTAATAATTTTAGCCTTGCCGAAGGTCACTTCATAGCCGAGTGCAGAAGGCTTACCCTTCAGAGGCCAGTTATAGTTATTTTTCTTGTTGCCGTCAGCGAGGCAGTTTTCCATAGTGACAACACCGGACTGATTGTTTCTGTCGAAGCCGGATGCATAATTTCCCTTAGCGGTACAGCCTTTCAGAACATGGTTCAGCGGGTCGAGATGTGCAGCCACACCGGGGGTCTTGTTATCCACACCGCCCATTTTGAAGCCGTTGCCGTCGCCGTAGATGCCGTTGCAGTAGCCGTTATAGTTAGCCTGACAGTTCACGAGGGTAACAGCACCGTGAGCAGCATAGCAGTCCCAGCCGTCATCACTGTTGTATTCTGCAATGCAGTTTTCATAATAGTTTCCTGTTCCGGAATGGAGCTTGTTTGCGAAACCGTCAGCATTTTCGCCCTTGGCATCTGCATTGTGATGAGAATTGCAGTTATAGAACTTGTTGTTAGAACCACCGTTGCTTACCTGGAAGCCGGCATCTTCATTGTAGCATGTTGTTACATACTTGAATGTATTGTTAGAACCTTCGATATAGATACCGTTATCGGAAGCGTTCTTGATGGTAACGTTTTCGACTGTACTGCCGTTTCCGTAGAAGGACAGGCCTCTGCCGTTGCTTCCGGATGTAGAAGAAAAGTCAATGGTGGCATTGTTCTTGCCGGAGATGTTGACACCTGCCGGAACTTTCACAGCACCGGATTTTACTGTACCGTTAATCACGATAGTTGTACCGGATTTTGCCTTGCTGATAGCAGTTGCAAGGGATGTTCCACCGTTCTTGACTTCGATAGTGTTTCCGCTTGTGCTGGAGCTGGAAGAAGAACTGCTGGAAGAAGAACTGCTGGAAGAGCTGGAACTGGAAGAAGAAGAGCTCTTGGAAGTAGCTTCAAACTTGAACTGCTGGCAAGCCAGACCGTTATAACTCCACTGGTCGATATTACCGCTGTTATCCTTAGACCAGCCATAAACGTCAACAGCCTTGGATTCGTTGCTGTTTTCTGTCAGCAGGCAGTACACGCCAGAAGAACTTTTTACAACCTTGAATTTCTGAGCGGTTGCGCCGTTGGACTGCCAGATGCGGATATTTGCGCCGTCGGTATTATAGCCGTTTTCAACGTCGAGCATTTTACCGCTGCCCAGACCGCTCTGGAGAGTAATCACATTGTTGCCGAGGTTCTTGACATACCACTTCTGATTGTCTCCGCCTGTGCCCTGATACTGAATGACGTTTGTGCCGTTGGCATCTTTTTTGCCTGCAACGTCCAGATATTTCTGGCTGTTGATATTCTTGATATAATACCAGCCGTCAGAAATGTAGTTGGACGCTGCAAAAGAAGTGATGCTCAGATTTGCAGATACGCTTGTAGCAAGGCTTGCAACAGAAGCGATAACTGCCATTGTTTTTTTCATATTGCTGTTCATGATAAATTCCCCCTGAATTTGATTTTATTTTTTTCATACTGATTTCTGTTTGTGAATAACTTGTGAATAAGTATTTTTTCTTTTCACTGTAATCAGTATATCACAAACATGCTGATTTGTCAATAGGTTTTCAGGATTTTTTTAAGATTACTTTAAGACTCCGGTTATATCTGACGTAAATTATACAAAAAAGATATTTTTCAAGATATATCTTGAAATTTATCAAGATAAGCAAGATATATCAATCCGATTCTTTATGATTTTTGCCGAACTTGTCAGAAAACTTTGTGAAATATGCACAAATCAAAAAGCCGTCCGTGAGTGCTTCACGAACGGCTGAAATCGTTTTCAGATTCTGTTCATATCTGCTTGATTTCCGAACGGTAACGGTTTTTCCATGCAAGACGCTTCTGAGATATCGTCTTTTCAGCAAAGATATACCCTTTCCTGATGAGATACAGAAAATATATCACCGGCCAGATGCTGAAAATTATCTCCATCAGCAGGAGCACCGCTGTATCGAATGCAATAATTCTTGCACTGTTCTCCCAGTAAGGAAACGTCACCGTCTCGCAGACGACAAGGCTTTTCAGATGCCGGAGCGTGTTCCATCTCCCGGAAAGCGAATACCGTCCGGTATTTTCCAGAACCACGCTGTTTCCTTCCTCGTCGAGATTCATTTCTTTCACAAGCAGTTCTTTGGCAAAGTTCCTGACCGGATTCGGCAGAACGGCTTCATAGCAACTGATATGACAGGTTTCCGGATTCCAGTTTTTCTGATAAAAATCATAGGAAATATAAATCCTCGGCATTGTGCCGTAAGCCATTCTGGATGCAGAATCCGTTTCCGGCTGAATCACCCCGGCAACAAGGCATTTCTGGTTCTGAACCGTCAGTTCCATTCCGGCAACATCCGCCGAACCGAACAGATTCCACGCAAGCTGGACATCAATCACCACTCTGTCATGCATAATATCCTGTTCGCTGAAATATCCTCCGCTGAGAAGTTCCGGCGCATGAATCTGGAAGAAATCACCCCCGACAACAGTCACAAGCGCATCAGAAGGGCTTTTCCGGTTGCCGGTAACTTCTGTCTGTCCGATTTGTGTACTATAGGCATCATACCACCGCCGGGCGGATTTGTTTTCCGCCTGAATAGACTTTGCTGTCAATTCCGTATCAATCGTTTCATGCAGACTGGTGATATTCTCTGTTGAGAAATCGGCTTCCGGCCGTAAAAATACACTGATTTGCGAGGCTTTGCCGTCATCCTGCCAGCGTTCCCCTGCCTGCTGGCTTGGCAGAATTCCGCACAGATGCGCATTGATACAAGCCAGAACTCCAACAGTCAGAATGCACAAACCTGCCGTTACAAGCCGGACTGTCTGAATTTTCCGGAATTTCATCATGAATCTTTCTCCTCCATGCGAACCTGCATTCCGGCCGTGAGGGGCTTTTCGGAAGTGGTCACAACGAAATCAGAACTGCTCATATCGCCCTGCACGGCACTGTTGACTTCATCATGAGCGATAACAGTCACATCACTTCTGCTGACATAGTAACGATTGCCGAGGGGCGTGCTTTTGGCCTTGATAATCAGCACAAATTTTCCTTTATTATCCTCCATGATGGCACTTGACGGCACAACGCAGTCATAATTTTCGCTGGAAGTCTGGATAGAAAGTGCCAGAAGCTGACCGGATACCGCATCTTTCCCAGTAATGTTGAATACCAGAGTTCTGCTGTCATTGTTTCCGGCTTCCTGCTTGACAGATGCCAGCGTTGCTGTCATATCGCTGTAATACTGATTTGTGATTTCGGCAGTCATTCCGGCATGGAGACGGCGCGCCTGTTCTGCCGTGACGGTAATCTGCACGGTATAGCCTGAACCCGTCAGGGTAATGCTTGCGAGATTATCGCCGTCCATGACAGTATCACCGGCGGCGCAGTTCACGGTACTGACAATGCCGTCATTCTTGCTGGTGATAATTTTAGTATCTTTGGCCTGTTTTAATTTTTCGAGTTCTTCTTTCTGCTGATTGATAGCATTCTGCTGGCTCTGGAGTTCGAGCTTGCCGATTTGCTGTGCAAGATTATCTTCTTTTTTCTGCTGAGTCAGTTTCAGAAGCAAGTCCTGAAGGGTTCTTTCCTGCTGGGCGACAGCTTCCTGAAGGGTTTCGACATCCGTGCCGACATCTTCTGACTTCTGATTTTCATAAGCTGTGATAATACTCTGTGCGGATTCTGCACGGGCATCAGCGGCATTCAAATCGGCCTGAATCAGCGAACTGATTCCGGAGGAAGCATTTTTATAGACAGCCTGAGCGGTTTCAAGTTCGGCCTGTGCCTGACGGACAGCCGTCTGAATGTCAGTCAGTGCCTGTTCCTGTTCTTTGATAGATTCCAGAACTTTCTTGGCATTTTCGACATCTTCATTCGCATAGCGGAGTGTCTGGGCGGCATCTTCAACTGCACGTTCCATATCTGTAAGCGAATAGACAGGCTCATCATCATCAGAAGAAACATTTTCCGGAATGCCGTAAGTTTTTGCAGATTCATAATCGGCCTTGGCGCGGTCATAGGCGATTTGTGCTTTTTCGGCTTCACGTTCGAGAGAAATAACAGTCTGCTGCTGTTCGGCAGAAGAAACTGCAATAGTTTTGGCTTCTGCTTCGGCCTGTGCGGATTCGAGTTTTTTAGTAGCTGACTGCACAGCATCCTTTGCGTTCTGTAAATCGGCGGTATACTGTGCCGGAATGCCGTCGAGTTCGCCGGACATGACAGAACTTAAATATCCGCTTAACAGTTCTATTTCAGAAGCGGCATTCTTGGCATCAGAGACAGCCTGCTGATAAGCGGCATCTGAAACGGCCTGTGTCTTGGTTCTTGCCTGATTCAGCCTGTTGATTGCTGTCTGCAAATCGGCCTTAGCGTTTGCGATTTCCTGATTTTCGGCGGCATAATCGGGCACAGCGGTCAGGAGTGCCTTTTGATAAGCAAGTTCTGCTTCCTGCAATGCGCTTTCTGCGGCTTTGATTTCGTCACTGTTGTCTTCGGCATCCAGAGCGAATAACTTATCGCCGGTCTTGACTTCGTCACCGGCCTTGACATAGACACTTGCGACGACACGTTTTCCTTCAGCATTGACATCATAATTCTGATTAGCCGTAACAGTTCCCGAACCTCTGATTTTTTCCGTAATTGTTCCGTAGCTTGCATACTGTGCCGAAACGGTCGGCAGACTGTAATTCAGAATCGTATTGGAAAAAAACGTCAGCAATAATAAAATCACTAAAAAAACAATCAGGAGAGTTTTAATCCGTTCTCTGCGCTTTGCGCTTTTATTCTGTTCTTCCATAGAAATCATCAACCTTTCACACCGCCGGAGTAAGTAATGCCCTCGACGAGATATTCTTCACCATATAGAAACATCAGCAATGCCGGAATCATGTAGACCACCGCCACGGCGAAAGCAAGGCCGACATCACCCTTGTTAATCTGTGACAGAAATACCGACAGCGGATATTGTTCTTCATTATTGAGTAAAATCAGGGGCTGTTCGACCATATTCCAGTAATCAATAAATACCAGAAGCCCGACCGAAAGCATGGCACTTCTGCACAACGGCAGGCAGATATGCCAGAAAATCTGGAATTCCCCTGCCCCGTCGAGCCGGGCGGCTTCAAAATAGGCTTTCGGAATTCTTCTCATGACTTTGGTTAATAAATACACACTGAACGGCGAAAATATCCCCGGCAGGATAATCGCCCATCTGGTATTCAGAATCCCCAGATATTCCGATACCAGATAATTCGGTACAAGTGTGACCTGATACGGCATCAGCATCAGAATAATATAGCTGAAAAAGATAATCTCCCGGATTTTCCCCCGGTATCGCGAAAAGCCGTAAGCCGTCACTGATGCCAGCAGCACCTGAAAAATTGTAATCGGCACGACCAGTATCACCGAATTCCAGAATTTCAACAAATAATCCGGACTCTTGAACAATACCGCCACATACTGCTGAAAGCTGACCATATCCGGCAGAAACTTCAGGTTCAGTTCTTCGGAAATATAATTTTTCTTATCTGCTCCGGCACTGTCAATCATTGCGCCGTAATTGGTATTGATTTCTTTTTCCGTCATGAACGAATTACTGATAGTCAGCACCGTCGGCAGAATGAACAGTATCGCCGAAACGGCGGCAATCACAAATAATAATCCGGTCACGAAATGCTGTCTGATTTTCCGGCTCATTCTTCCACATCCTCTCCATACTTGCGCTCTATCAGATACAGAATCCCGATAATAATCACCATCACTATTGAGAGAAGCACCGCCGCACTGGACAATTTCTGATAGTCCAGCGATTTGAACGTATTATTCATAAAATGCTGTAATAAATACATACTCTCATAAGGATAATCGCCCGTTAATAAATACACCTCGCGGAACATCTTGAATGAACTGATAATCGACAGAATTGTGACAAATAAAATCGTCGGTGACAGGTATCTTAATTTGATATGCAGAAACTGATAGAAATCACTTGCACCTTCCAGTTCGGCAACTTCCAGAATATCCGTCGGAATACCGGCAATTGCGGACATGAACAATATCATATTATACCCCAGTGTTTTCCATAAAAACATGATTGTCAGCACCATGTATGACCATTCTGTTTTGAGCCAGTCCACTGGTTCTGCTCCGAATAAAGCCGTTATCTGATTCAGTGTTCCGTGATAGTGAAAAATCACCTGCCACACCAGCACCACAGATGCGATAGGCACCATCAGCGGACATAAGAAACATGACCTTATCCAGCTTTTCCCCGGAATTTTAGAATTCAGTCCGAATGCCATTGCCAGCGACAGCACCACCGATAACGGCACAGCTATGGCTGAAAATATCCCTGTATTTTTCGCTGCCTGTAGGAATGCCGTATTTCTGAACAGCTTCTGATAATTCTCCAGTCCCACAAATTCCGCAAATACCGGATTATTCAGCACGGAATAATATATCACCACGCAGAATGGTATGACAAAGAAAATCAGCACACCTGCCAGACTTGGAATCAGCCAGCTCCAGTTCTGCAATGTCCTGATAAATTTCTTCTGCAATTGCATCTACCTCCCATAATTTGATTTTTTCTCTAACTGTACTATTCATGATAGCACAGTTATTTTCATTTGTCAATACTCTTAATCAATTCTTAATCGAATCTTACATTTTTGTGATTTTTCTGAAATATATTCTCTCATGAAGTAAGACAATTCAGAAAGGCAAAATATGACAGTATTTTCAAAATTCAGCATATTAAACAAATTCAGGGCAAATCCGGAAAAATATTTTTCATAAAATCTCTTGACAAATTCCGGATTCTGTGCTATAATAATTTTTGTGATGAATTTTATGTATGCCGCCGTGGTGGAATTGGCAGACACAAGGGACTTAAAATCCCTCGGAGTAAAATCCGTACCGGTTCAAGTCCGGTCGGCGGCACTGATGAAAGAAACGCTTGTTTTCAAGCGTTTCTTTTTTGTTTTATGTGTGTGTTGGTAGATAAAATCTCTTGTGTGAGCGTTCTTTTCTACCGACTTTTCTACCAGTTTTACGCTTGTTTCTGATTTTTATAAGTCATGGTTGACTGACACATAAGATTTTTTATCTATTATGTTAGAGCAAATAATTTAACCAGGTAACAATTTTTTCAATATGTCGCTGTGGTGGAATAGGCAGACACCTCAGACTTAAAATCTGATGAAGGGTGAGGGAACATCCGTCCGATAATCGGCACAGTACGAATGAACCTCATCATATATTGAATTGATTTGAACGACTTTATCAGCAATTTTATAATTTTTAGTTATCATAATTTTTTCAGCATTTTCACCATTCTGGATAAATTATCTCTACGGATAAGCAGTACCCGTCCCCAGCGGTACACAATTCCGGCAGGATACAGAAACGGACATTTGCCTACAAATTTTACTGACCGTTTCATATAGTCCGGATTAGGAAACATCTGATGCAGAATATATTCCGCTTTGGACTGGCCTTTCAGCTTTCTCCTGATACTGTTCTCCAGTGTTCCATAAGTTCCGGCTGTCAGGTAATACATCAAAAGTTCCTGTTCTTCTTCTGTGAGTTCCGGCATAGAAACGGAGGAAAACACTTTCAGGGCAAGTTTTCTGCGTTCCTGTTCAAAGTCGGCAATTTCCAGTTTTTCAGTCTGGTCTTTGATATAATTCCAGTCGAGAGAATCGCCTTTGACTTTACAATAGACATAACAGTCCAGAAGTGACCGGATTCCTGTTCCGCTGCCGCTGAAATGCTTGTACTCATGAGCCGTCATGAAGATGTAGAAATCCTCATCACTGAAATGATAACCGTATTGATTATCGCTGTCTTTCTGCATAATTTGTTTTGGATTTTGATAGTATCGGAACAGGCTTTCCGCATGGACAGAGCTGAACAGTTCCGTATGCAGTTCAAAATTCAGCACAGGCGGTTTCATGTATACATCATGATGAGATTGTCCGACACTTTCCGCAGTATAGCCGTTTTCAAGCATAATCTGCATGACTTCCTTTTGCTTATCGAAATCATACAGCACATCATTGTCAGCCATTTCCCTCATGCCGTTTTCAGGATAGAGGTCTTTCAAAATCGAGCCTTTCAGCGGAAGATACCAGATTTCATGCCGTTCAAACTCTGAAAAAATTGTCTGCCGTTCCATATCCAGATAGATATTTTTCCGGACAGCTTTCTTGTACGCCTGATGAAATGCCTTGTCCTGTACTTCTGCACGTTCCAGAGTGATATTGACCGCACTCCGGACAGTGTGAAATTTCGCCAACTTATAAAACTGTTCCAAATCCATAGCCTGTATTCTGTTCCGGTCTGGAGTGAGGTCATTCACGGCACAGGTCAGCAGATAAATCAAATCCTGATAAATTCCGTTCATTCTTCCAATGCTCCGATAGACCGCAGTTTATTGAGAATATCCGCAACATCTTTCTGTACTGTTGCCCTGTCTGCTCCTGAATACTCTGAAATAAGTTTATCGACAATCTGATTTTCTGTTGTATCAGATTTCAGACACTCCACAATAAAAGCCGCTGTTTCGTTATTCTTGACAATGCCGGAAAATTTTGTTCCGCTTGTCGAAATCATGTAATGTTCACCCTTTGTCACATGAGTGAGAAATTTCGGATTCAGTTTCATAAAATGCTCCTTTCTGTTATTAAGGGAAAACGGCAGACAGAC
>SVNI01000040.1:0-5293 GCA_015066975.1 Ruminococcus sp.
CCCGCCCGAATCCAATGAAAATTTCACCGAATCCCTGAAGCATGGCAGTAATAAAGGCAAAAAACCATTTCAGAAAATCATTCATAAACTGCTCCTGTTATGTCTGAGTGCTTCCTGATGTTTCAGAAGCCTCTGTTTCGGCTGGCTTGGCATCACTTTCAGAAGCATTCTGCTTCTGTTCAGCGAGATATTCTTCGATAGCACGGCGTTTGATTTCTTCCTCATCGATTTCCGGGACGGCCGGACGCTTGATTTCAATCAGGACGATAATAAACTTATACAGTTCAAACAGGAAGAAAATCGCCATCGGGATGAGAATGCAGACGAAAAATCCGGTTTTTGTACGCAGAAAATTCATGACATTGCCCATGCCGGGGAGCTTAATTTCTGTCCACTGGCCGATAAGATCGCCTGCATAGGCCGGAATTTCATCATTGATGGGATTGTTGTCGCCTCGTGTGATAAAGCTTCTTGTGCTTTCAAATTCGTTGACAGAAATGATTCTATGCGTATTCTTGACTTTTTTTCCGTCGATAATTGTCCAGAATGTAATGACATCATTTGCTTTCAGGCTGTTCAGGTCGTCGATTTCCTTGCAGATAATCAGGTCACCCTGTGCAAAAGTCGGAAGCATGGAATCAGACTCTACTGTCAGGGGAATATAGCCGAACAGATTTGCAACACCGTTATTCCGTCCAGATGAAAAGACAAGAATCGTAATCAGCAGTGCAAAGGCAAGAATTACCCATGACAGCACATTGGCAATTGTTTTCAGAACTTTTTTCATTTCTCTCATATCTCCTCTAAAATAATAATTTTTATGTTGATTCCGTGATACGGAAATCCATACCGAGTTTCAGCGTTCCGCCAATAATATCATCTGTACAGTCAGGGTCATTGCCCTCCAGCCAGATGACAATTGTGAATTTGTCTTTCGCCTTAGATTCAAATTTTTCATGACTGGTCGTCATCACAATTGTAGAAGATGTGAATTCGCTGTCACAGTCGCTTTCCTTGCCTTTTCCGCTGGATTTGGTCTTTCCGTAAACGGTTCTCTCACCGTTCTTGTAGACAGCAATCCGGACAGCTTCGTCTACACCCTTTGTCACATTCTCAATCGTCATTTCTCCAGTATAAGTAATCGTATCATCACCGGAATTAATCAGATAAAACGTATAGGCGATATAGCTTTCTCCGTTGTGTGCGCCGTTAATCATGTCGATATTAGGGGGCAGATCCTCACCGCTGATATTAGTCATATCGTTCACAACTTCGGCATCCAGACGGGCATTGGCAATGTCATAGTCAGGTGTCTCAGACAAAGTGAGCCCCTGCCTTACCATATCGTATTTATCAATACGAACAGTAAAGCTTCCGAATTTATCATAAAAATAAGAAATTGCATAGGCAACTGCCACAATCGCGGTCAGGATGATGACAAGCAGACCCAGCACACGCATGACAACAACGTACCTCTTAGTTTCTTTTGCAGTACGTCTTAATTCCAGAACATCACGAATATCTTCGCTCACATCAATTCTCCGTTCTCATCAGAAGTTGTATTTTTATTCCGGATATCGCATTCAGGCAGATAAGCTCCGGCAAGTCTGCCGGCACAGTAAGGACAACCGAACTCGTAGAATATTTCTGCCTGATGACTTTCCGCCACACCGTCGGCAATCGGCACAGCACCGATTTCATTGATAAAGTTCACCACAGCCCCTACAGCATTATGCGCACGGTTATCACGGCTGAGATAATATGTCAGCTCCGGACTGAGCATCACATAATCAACAGGAAAATCCGTCAGTCTCATAACGGGGCAGTTCTGTGCACCGAATCCGGTTATCATGAAATGGAAACCATAGCCGTGCAGAATACGGATGGTTCTTGCGGCAATGCCATCATTTTCCAGAAGCAGACGGCCAGGCAGAGCAAAGCAGAGCCGATTGTACATGACTTCATATTTCCGGCAGTTTTCCATCAGAATTCTGTCACAGGCAATCTGCTGAAGATAATGCACAGGCATATACAGGGCAAGCCATTCAAAATTCACCTCACGGGCGACAAATTTCTGATGTGCCTGAATGGCCTGCATCAGTTCCAGCAAAAACAAGTCTGTTGACTGAGAGGACATATCTGCAATTTCTCGGAAATTTTCAGGCATGAGTGTGCCCATGCCGGGTGTGTTGAGTTGTGTACGCGCTTGGAGAAAAGAGGCTTCGCCACTTGCAATATGACGAATGACACGATAGTGCAGTTCAATTGCACGCAGTCCGCCGACTGTGGTGATATGTGAAATATCCCGCATGAAAATCCCTTCCTTTCCGGTAGACTTATCCTTGAAAATAGGATATTTGTTAAAACGGCCTGTATTATTTACATTATAGCATAAATCATGGTTTATGTCAATAAATAATATGTGTCGAAAAATTTTCACATATTTTAAGACATCTGCATAAAAAAAGCCGTTATTTCCGGAATACGGCGGAAATAACGGCTTTTTATTCGGTTTATGAAATAGTTTTTTTGTTTCTGCGGCATTTCTTTATCAAAACGCATATGAAAATTATCAGGAATGTCACCAAGATGAAAATCACCAGATATGGTGCAGTTTTCTGCATGACAGCACTCCGGATTTCCGGAATCTGCATCAGTACCGGAATTTTTTTCATAAGCTTTGCCGGATGGTCAGCATAATAATGAACTGCTTCGACTGCTCCGGCAGCATTGTAGGCAAAATTATTCTCTAAAAATATGCTCAGTACTTGCGAAAGCAGATTTTCATTCAGAAAGGGAACTAATGCCCCAAAGTCTGCTAAATCTGCTAGATTCAGGCCTTCCGGCTGAATCAGCGTTTCCGGATTGGCTTTCTGTCCTTCGGCAGTCGAGGGAATCTCTCCTGCAAGCTGTCCGCGGATACTTTCTGCACGATATGTCAGATAATACTGTATAGCCTGTGCGCCGTTCTCGAACTGCTCAGATGTGTAGAATGTCAGATTTTTTTCAACATAAGGCCGAATCTGTTCGTATGCCTGCTGATATAATTTTTCATAACTTCCGTTTTCAAAACAGTTTTTCAGCATTTCATCCAGAATTTCATGATATTGCTGTAATGTCTCCTGATTGCTGAAAAGTGCGTTCACAAGCGGTCTGTTTTTCATTTCAACGCTGTAGAGGGGCGTATCTATCGGATAGTTAATCAGGCTCTGTTCCGTGCTCATGGCGTTGCCCTTATCCGGAACGCAGTCGAAGAAATCTCTGTCAATCACGCTCGAAACAGCCGATTCATAATTGAATGACCCGAATGCTAAATTATAATCCCACGGAATCAGCGACAGAATGCCGTCTTTCTCATGCAGATAAAAATTATGCACAAACATGCTGGTATAGCCGTCGTAATTATTCACAAAATTGTGAACCGCGAAATATCTCAGCAAACTGTCAGTATCCAGCACAGAAAGCGAATTTTCTCCCTGATTCAGCGTTTTGATACTGTTCATGAGCCGTTCTCTGTCTTCTGCTTTCGGCTTGAAAACAGCCGTATTCCATAAATCACTGTAATCTTCAAGATTATCTCCCACATATTGCAGAGAGGCAACAGCAGTCTGTTCCGGTGTGAAGACTGCATTTAGCATTGCGCCCAGAATGTCTGCTCTGTCTCCTTTGGAAGTATCTGCATAATAATTGCCGTTCATAATCTGTTCAGTAACCCACATGGAAGAACCTTCTTCATATTTCAGCATTCCGCTCATATCGAGAGAATCCATCCCGAAACTGTCCGGCTTGTAAAGCTGTCCGGCATCTTCGCCGTAATTTCTGAAACAGAACGAATCTTCAACAGCCTCTACAGCCAGATATAAGCCGAAATCCTCGCCGTTTAACTGCAATACTGTATAGCTCGACAGCGGTGCAGATACACCCATATCATTCATCAGATGATATGCCATGAAATCTTTCATACAGCTAGGGTCTTGTCCCAGATTGTTCAGGGAAAGCTTATCCAGTCCGTGATAAGTCACAGCATCATCAAAATGGTCAAATTCAATCTTAAAGCTGAAATGTGTGCTTCCCTGACCGCTGATGGAACTCAGAGAAGAATTGCCTTTCGGCCGGATGGCAATATTTTGAATCAGTTCACCGTCGATTTCAGCATCACAGGGAGCATAAATTTCATCTTCGGCATGGGCTGTCATGGAATTCCAGTTTTCTTCGGAGATGATTAAATTAATGGTATGTACAGTATCGCAGTCGAACAGATTTCCATCCTGTGCATAATCAGTGGTAATCAGAGGAGAACCGGCCTTATTTTCGCCAAAGGCATTCAGAGAGAGTGCGGAACAGCTTAGAATCAATCCCAGCAGGGAAGCAGTCAGTTTCTTGAAATTGATATTCATGATAAAATCCTCCTTGTTTGATTTGTTGTACTGATTCTATCATGTGAATATTTAAAAACTGTTTCCGGAATGTTTTAGAAATGTTAATTCCGGCTCAAACCGAGCCGGAATTTTATGTTTATTAGTAGGGGAGTGCATGATAGGATTTTGAGCCATCCGGATTCCGGTACTGTACAATGACAGTATTTTCGGCAGAATCCGACCATGTAATTGAGAACATCTCACTGATATAGGAAATGCCTGTCACATTGGAGTTTTCGTCCATGAGATTGTTGACTTCATACATATTAGAGAACGGATTTCCGCCGGAAAAGGCTTCTGTATAAAGTTCTTTCCACTCCAGATGCCGGATGACACTTATGGGGGATGAGGTTTTCCAGAACGTAAGCTGAGTTTCATTCTCAAAAGTATTGTAATTGACGGCGAGATACTGCCATTTTTTTTCGTTTCCATCGGTATCGTATTTTTCCGGAAAAGCATAATAAATCGTTGTTCCGGCTGGTTCACCCTGCTTGAATTCGATAGTCTGCACCTGAATGTCACAGCCTTCAATATCGGCTTTATTGAATGTGATAATATCGCAGAAATTGGTATAAAAGTCGTTTTTGTTGCTTTTCTGTACGGTCGTGATGATTATCTGATTGTCAGATTTCTCAATAGAATAAAATGCTCTCTTTGAGTCGGTCGGATAATAATTCGACTTTCCGTTCAGATACAGCACTTTTGTCTCGAAAAATTCTTCCGGATAATTCCGGTAAGCAATGGGAAGATTGTATTCATACGATTCAAGCAGATTCTGATATTTTTCATAAGTATCAATCAGCTGATTTTCGCCGTAATACGCAACAGATGCAAGCAAATCCTCATGGTCATTATCAAACGTCATGAATTCGCAC
>SVNI01000040.1:5303-17996 GCA_015066975.1 Ruminococcus sp.
CGCACGGAATCTGGTTTCCATCCGGCTGAATCTGGATTTCGGAAAGTTCCTGATTCTTGGAAAGCAGTATTATATAACGTTTCAAAAATCAAAATGTTGATATTTTTCTGCAATTCGACAAAATTTTGTGAAATCTGCATAAATTTGAAACTTTCAATATGTGCCAAATCATGATTTTTTTACAAGGCTATTGCATTTATTCCGGAAACGTGTTATAATAAATTTATCACAAGGGGTGAATATTTATGAATGCCAAAGAAGAATTTATTCAAATCTATCAGGAAAAAATTCAGCGACCCGGTTCGCAGAGACTTCTGGAGTATCTTTCCAGTGATGCAAGTGATTTCTTCACTGCACCTTCAAGCACCAGGTTTCACGGTGCTTATGAAGGCGGACTCGTTCAGCACAGTGTGAATGTCTATCATTGTCTTGTGGATTATCTGAACCGTCCCAGAACAAAGGAACTCTACCGTATGGAATATTCCGAAGAAAGTGTCGCGCTGGTTTCGCTTCTGCATGATATCTGCAAGCTGAATTTTTATGTTGTCGATTACCGGAACGCTAAGAATGAAAAAGGTGTCTGGGAAAAAGTTCCCTATTATAAAATAGAAGATAATCTTCCCTATGGACATGGTGAAAAGTCAGTCTATATCATTTCGAGCTATATGCGGCTTTCCCGTGAAGAAGCCTTTGCTATCCGGTATCACATGGGCTTTTCCAATGCTGCCAATTCTGAACAGATTAACAATGTCGGCAGAGCATTCGAGATGTTTCCGCTTGCACTTGCCCTCAATGTTGCGGATATGGAAGCAAGTTATTTTCTGGAGGGCAGTATCAATAACAACAAATAAAACAAAAAATCTGCAAAAAATTCACGAGAAAAGGGAGTTATATTATCATGAACTGGTATGAGAACGCAATTATTTATCATATTTACCCATTAGGCTTCTGCGGAGCACCGCGGTTCAATGAAGGCGGTGAACCTGTCCGCAGACTCGAAAAAGTCCTCGACTGGATTCCTCATCTGCTGGAAATGAATGTCGATGCTGTCTATTTCAGTCCGATTTTTGAATCTGTCGAACACGGTTATGATACGATTGATTATAAAATGATTGACCGCAGACTTGGCGATAACGAAATGTTCAAGCATATCTGCGAAGAACTGCACAAAAACGGCATTCATGTCATTCTGGATGGTGTGTTCAATCATGTAGGACGCAAATTCTGGGCATTTACCGATATTCAGGAAAAAGGCCAGAATTCGCAGTACTGCGGATGGTTTCAGAATCTGAACTTCGGCGGTCAGTCCCCCTGCGGTGACCCTTTCTGGTATGAAGGCTGGAACGGTCATTATAATCTGGTAAAATTAAATCTTCAGAATCCGGATGTCTGCAATTATTTATTAGATGCTGTCGGCTACTGGATGGATGAATTTAAAATTGACGGCATCCGTTTTGATGCGGCTGACTGTATTGATTTCAACTTCTTCAAAAGAATCCGGACATTTTGTAAGAGCAAAAATCCTGAATTCTGGCTGATGGGCGAAATCATTCACGGCGACTATAACAGATGGGCGAATCCGGAAATGCTGGATTCCGTCACAAACTATGAATGTTTCAAGGGCATCTGGTCTTCTCATAACTCGAAAAACTATTTTGAGATTGATTATTCCATCAACAGACAGTCAGGCGCAAACAGCGGTATCTACAGAAATCTGAAATTATATAATTTTGTCGATAATCATGATGTTGACCGTCTGGCAAGCAAGCTGGAAACGCCGGCTTATCTGAATACCTGCTATACGCTGTTGTATGCAATGCCCGGCATTCCGTCCATTTATTACGGAAGTGAATACGGCATCAAGGGCGCAAAGCAGGGCGGTGATGATTCTCCCATGAGACCCTGCATCAATCTGGAAGATATGCAAAAAGAAAATACAGAACTTTATCAGCATATTGTCAAGCTGGGCAGAATTTACAGAGCATATCCGGCACTGCGAACCGGAAATTATAACCGCTATCAGATTACCAACAGACAGTTATTGTTCGCAAAGGAACTCGACGGCCAGAGCGTTTATGTTGCGCTGAATCTGGATGATAATGCTTATGATATGCAGTTTGGTACACATTACGGCGCACTGGTGGATGTGCTCAACAGTAAGCCCGTACAGGTCGAAAACGGTCAGGCAAAAATTCATCTTGAACCGCATTCTTCTATGATTATTGTGAATGATGATATTGTCAACCTCCAGCCTGAACCAATACCCGTTCCGGTGGAAGCACCTGTTGAAATCAAGCCGGGTCAGAAATATCAGCATTTCAAGGGCAGTGTCTATACAGTTATTGACATTGCAACCCATAGCGAAACCCTTGAAGAATTAGTCATCTACAAGAGTGAGAAAGACGGCTCTGTCTGGGCAAGACCTAAGACCATGTTTACAGATACCGTCGGCGAAAAGAAGCGTTTCACTTTGCTGGATGAATCTTAAAACAGCTTTCTCTAACTTTTTCCTCTTTAATACTTTGTGACAGGAAGCCCCCGTGCAGTCTGCATGGGGGCTTCCTGTGGCATCAGCTTTCAGTGTTCTGCTGTTCGGTATTTTCGGGCGCAGAATTCTGAGAGTTTTTCTTCTTTTTCTTGCTCATGATAAAATCTCCTGTTCTGACAGAAAGTTTCTGTCAAAACTAGTATGGCCGGAATTGCAGAAATTATGCATCTGGAAATACTTCCGTAGATTCTTCTGTTGTTTCTGTAACAGCAATTTTTTCTACCGGAACGGTTGCTGACGGCTGAAAGACTTCTTCCTGCCGATAGGCTGACAGATTCCACAGACAAATCCCGATACAGATGCCAAGCACGGCCACAGCTGACAGAAATCCAAAATGCTTCCTGAGCAGTGACTGAGGAATTTCGTCTTCCTGAAAATTTTCCGTGAATTCTTCTTCATGGAAATCTTTCTGATACAACTCCTGTTTCATACGTTCTGTCATATCATCCGAAACATGGATATGCTGATAGGCCTGTTTGATTTCTTTGCGCATGTTCATAGTTTTTTCCCTCCTAACTGTTTGCGGAGTTTTCTTCTGCCTCTGACCAGATGCTGTGCGACAGCCGATTCTGACTGTGAGGTAATGCCGGCAATCTCCCTGACGGAATATTCTTCATAATAATACAGATAAATGGCAATGCGGTATTTTTCCGGCAGACTCATGACTGCCCGGAGTACTTCAGAATCATGTTCTTCGATATTGGAAGCAGATTCCAGAAGTTCCGGATTAAAATCTGTTCTTCTTCGTTTCCAGATACTTCGCATCAGGTTTTTGCATTCGTTGATAGTCACGCGCAGAAACCATGCCTTTTCGTGGGAACTGCTTTCAAAAGCGGGCTGAAGCCGGAAATATTTGAAAAATACTTCCTGAAGAATATCTTCCGCATCGGCATGATTGGCGGTCATAGTGACAGCAGTCCGGTAAATCATATCTTTATATTTGTCAATCACCGCAAAGGTCACGCCTGTCATATGAATTCTGCCTGTTCGGATTTCATGAGAATTCTGGTGTTCTGTTCCGGATTCCTGTAAAGATAACATAGCCTTGTCCCTTCTTTCCCCTTGATAGCTTTTACCCTTAATACACATTCAGAGATGAAAATATGACAAATTTTCAGAAAAAACATGATTTTCAGCATTCTGCACAAAAGATAGCTTTATCTTTTATTTGTTATAGCAAAAAGTGTCTAATTTGATTGACTTTCTCCGGATTCTATGCTATAATATAAAAAGATTATTTTTATTATTATCTCAAAATCAGAAGGATGTGACATCAACATGAAACAGTTTCAGTTTATTTATCAGAATCAGAATCAGTTCCAGAAAGAGTTAGTCAAGCTCAGACAGTGGCAGAAAACAAGAGTGACTTCACATATTGTGTTTCAGATTTTTTCTGAATCCCTTGAACGTAAAAAAATCCAGAATATCTGTGATATGATAGAACAGGAACTTCCGGAAGCCTTGTATATGGGCTGTTCCTCCAACGGAAACATTCTGGAAGGCCGTGTGGAAACTGAAATCACAGTTATCTGCACCGTGACGGAATATCCGTCTACTCGTCTGGAAATGGTGCAGATGCCTCTCAATGCGGAAAATGCGATAGCAACAGTACAGAAGCTTTCTGCTATAGTCAGTGAACGCCCATGGGTCAGGGGGATTGAACTGCTGGTGACTATCCGTGGCATGTCTATGACGGGCTTTTGTGATGAACTGGAAAAACTTTCACAGGAAATCAAAATTTTTGGCGGAGGTGCATTCAGTTCCGATATGGATAACGAAGCCTGTGTATTCTCCAAAAACGGCGAATATTCAACTGCTTCTGTGGTATTCCTGCTAATGGGCGGTGAAGATTTGCATATCACTACCATGCATGTCACAGGATGGAAACCGCTCGGAAAGAAATTCCTTGTCACAAAGGCAGAAGGAAGCATTCTGTACGAACTCGACGGTAAGCCCGCCTATGATGCCTATTATAAATATTTGAATATCGGAAATGATGAGCATTTCTTTAATAATACACTGGAATTTCCGTTTTTTTATGAACATCACGGGCTGAATATCCTTCGTGCGCCCATTGCCAGCAATGAGGACGGTTCATTGACTATGACTTCCAATATGGAAGAAAATGTCGTTGCGCGTATTGCTTACGGCGACCCAAGGACAATTCTGGAAAATATCCGCCGAAGCGGTCAGAAAATCCGGGAATTTCAGCCGGATATGATTCGCGTCTACTCCTGCGCAGCAAGAAGAACTTTCTGGGGCATGGACGAAATCAGCAAGGAAACACTGCCGTTTCAGTCGGTTGCACCGACTTCCGGCTTCTACACATCCGGAGAATTCCTGAGAACAAACGGTTTTGTCAATCAGCATAATGTCACACTCGTTGTGGCTGGTATCCGTGAAGGCGAACCGGAACTTTCTGAATCTCCTGAATTTGAAATGCATCAGGAACAGTTTTCCGGCAAAGTTTCCATGATAAACCGCCTGGCTACTTTTATTGAAGCAGCTACCGAAGAACTCGAACAGGCAAACCAGAAACTCGAATTTATGGCAGTTTCTGACGGTCTGACCCGGCTCTATAACCGCCGCGAAATCGAACGGCGCATTAAAGAACGTCTCCAGGAATGCACCGGACATCCCGAACGGCCACTCTGCCTGATTATGCTGGATATTGATAATTTCAAGCAGGTCAATGACACCTATGGCCATAAAGAAGGCGATAACGTCATTGTCACTCTGTCTGACCTGTTCCGGAAAGGTAAGCAAAAATATCAGACACATTCTTCTGCCGGCAGATGGGGCGGAGAAGAATTCATGATTCTGATGGAACATTCCCTTGCAGAAACTCTTACGCTTGCCGAACAAGTCCGGCAGGATTTTGAAAATATTGAATTTGCAAACGGTGTGGGTCACAGAACTGTCAGTGTCGGCGTGACGGCATTCATCCCCGGTGAGGACAGTGATGCTCTCTGTATCCGCGTGGATAAGGCTCTGTATCAGGCCAAAACATCAGGAAAAAATAAAGTCGTTGTACTGTAATCTATACAAAGTTGGGAGGGAACAGAGATGAAAAAAGAACGACTGATAAAATTAGATAATCTATTCGAGGCTCTCAGTGTGATTGCAGACGGCAGTTATGTTTATCTGTGCGATATGACAGAAGATTATTCCCGCTGGTCAAAAAATGCCGTTGACTTTTTTAATCTGCCAGATGTCTATATGGAAAAAGCCAATGAAATCTGGGAAGAACATATTCATCCAGAAGATAAAAAGCTTTATCACGAAAGAATAGAAGAAATCTTTTCCGGTCAGGAAGACTTGCATGATATGCAATACCGTGCTATGGCTAAAGACGGTACTTATGCAGTCTGTACTTGCAAGGGGATTGTTATCCGTGATGAAAACGGCGTTCCGGAATATTTCGGCGGTACTATCAAAAATCACGGGCTGATGAGCTATATTGATGCTGTTACCGGCCTTAGAAGTCTCTACGGTTTTTTCGATGATTTGGAATCTGTTTTCTATCATAAAGAAGAACAGTCCGTTCTGCTGGTAGGAATGAACGGTTTCTCCAATATCAATGATATTTACGGCTATACATTCGGAAACAGAGTACTCCAGAAATTTGGTGTAATTCTAAAAGAAAAATATGCCGGAAAAGGCGCACTCTACCGCATGGATGGCACAAAATTTGCAATTATCAGTCATGAACTCACTCCCGAACAGACTGCCGGAATCTATAGTTCCCTCAAAAAGGAAGTGTCTCACGATTTCTATGTCAATGATGAACATATCAGCATTTCGATTAATGCAGGCATTGTCAAGATTAATACTTTCGATATCAGCAAGGAAACAGTCTATTCCTGTTTGAAATATGCCTATTATGAATCCAAAAGCCGCCGTCTCGGCGAAGCTGTTATCTTTGCAGATGCGCTTAGTGATGATAACAGGCTTATTGTTGAAAAACTCAATGTCATCCGGAACAGCGTTTCTGAAAACTGTAAAGGCTTTTATCTCTGTTATCAGCCTATCATGGATGCTGATACTGAACAGCTCAAAGGGATGGAAGCCCTCATCAGATGGAAAAATGACCTCTATGGCACAATTCCGCCAGTGCAGTTCATTCCCGTTCTGGAACAAGACCCGCTTTTTCCGGAACTTGGAAAATGGATTCTTCAGCAAGCTATGGAAGACGGTAAACTGATGCTTGAAAAATATCCCGATTTTATCATGAATGTGAATCTTTCTTATGCACAGCTTGAGCAGAGCGATTTTGTCGAAACTGTGCTACAGCTTCTTCAGCAGACAGGCTTTCCGCCGGAAAATCTTTGTTTAGAAATTACAGAACGCTGTCGTCTGCTGGATATTTCCCTGTTGAAGAAGATGTTCAAGACGTTTCGGGAACACGGAATCCGTGTGGCTCTGGATGATTTCGGCACGGGCTTTTCTTCGCTTGGCATTCTGCGTGAACTGCCTGTAGATACCGTCAAGATTGACCGTGAATATGTCAAAAATGTGGAAAAAAGTGCTTCTGACCAGAATACAGTTAAATTTATCTCTAATCTTGCGGATGCCTTTTCTGCGGAAGTCTGTGTAGAAGGTGTGGAAACTGCTCAGATGCGTGACTTTCTCAGAAAGTATGGTGTCAACAGCCTGCAAGGCTATTTCTACTCGAAGCCGATTCCGCTTGAACAGTTTGTTGAAAAGTATATGCAGAAACATCCGCCGGAATAAAAAGCAAGCCTGTTCGCATAAGAAAACCCCTGCCAAAGCAGGGGATTTTTATTTTTAATCCAAAGCAGTGATATTATTTTTTTGCAAGTATTCTTTCATGATTTTCATTATTATATTTTTAAAGAAGCGATTCGCCTTCTCCCATCATGGGAATATCGACAGCAGTTGCATCTTCCAGATGAAATACGCCCATGATACTGGTATCAGTGTAGATTTCACGGAGCTGGGGCATGGTCTCAAATGCCTTTTCGACATACTTGGAATCGTCATCAAAGACAGCTTTTCCGGTATAGCGAAGCCAGTGACCGTCCGGCTTGCAGGCGACAATTTCAACAAGCGGATTCGCCTGCATCTGCTTGTACACGTTCTTGAACTTGCCGACTCCGAAACAAACTTTTCCGTCAAGCTCGAAATGCAGTCCCAGCGGACGCAGTTTCGGTTGACTGCCGTCAATAGTTGCCAGATAGAATGTTCCGGCTTCGGTCAGAAAATCGTTGATTTTGCTCATGATAAAAAACTCCTTGAAAATTAATAATTCTCTGCGTGAACTTCAAAATAACTCTGCGGATGCGCACACACAGGACAGACTTCCGGTGCTTCCGTGCCAACTACAATATGTCCGCAGTTACGGCATTCCCAGACTTTGACAGAACTTTTCTTGAACACTTCCTGTGCTTCGATATTTTTCAGCAATGCACGATAGCGTTCTTCATGATGCTTTTCGATTTCGCCGACCATGCGGAATTTTTTTGCCAGTTCCGGAAACCCTTCTTTTTCGGCAGTTTTTGCGAAATCTTCATACATAGCTGTCCATTCATAATTTTCACCATCAGCGGCGGCGGCGAGATTCTGGGCAGTCGTGCCGATACCCTGCAATTCCTTGAACCACATCTTAGCATGTTCCTTTTCGTTATCGGCAGTATGCAGGAACAGAGCAGCAATCTGTTCAAAGCCTTCTTTTTTCGCTACGGATGCGAAATAGGTATATTTATTTCTTGCCTGAGATTCTCCGGCGAAAGCGGCTTCAAGATTCTTTTCGGTCTGTGTGCCGGCATAGGGATTGGATGCAGAGGGCTTTTCTTCAATCAGTTCGAGGTTATCGCCTTTCTGCTTGCAGAGAGGGCATACGGGTTCTTGTCCGTCTTCGACTTCAAAGATTTTTCCGCAGACTTTGCATTTATAAGTTTTCATGAAACATTCCTCCTAGAATAGAATTTATCTAATTATAACATAATCGAATTTATTTGTCAAGCATGTTTGATAAAAATTCACAAAAAATTCCCCTGTATGTCACATACAGGGGAATTTTTGCAGGAGATTACCAATTATAGCTATGCATGATGTCATTAAACTTTACACTGACAGAATTCATCTGTTCGATTTGCTTTTCCGTTTCAATGCAGATTGCCCAGTATGCCATATCCTCGGTACAGGTTTCCGGCATGTGGCGGTCAATTGTGACAGTGCAGTTATTTTCGGAATCGACCGAAATTCCCTGTACTTCGTGCCAGAAAGAACCGCTTCCTTCTTCTTTCAGAACAACAAGCAAATCATATTCCGCAAAGAAAGCATCATCATACTTGCTGAATTTCTGATAAGTTGGTGCTACATACTGCGGATATTTTTCTGTTGCTTCAGCCGGAATCAATTCGGAAAGTAATTCTTCCAGTTCTTCATGAGAAGTAATGACAACTGCTTTGAAACTGCTTCCGGTTTCTGAATATAAATTCTCGAATGCCTGTTCAAATGCATGTTCACGGATACATTGTACAGTTTTGAAAGTGATATGTTCGGGCATAGGTTCTGTCAGCAGTTCTGTCGGCGGTTCGGGAGTGGTTTCAGCCGGCGGTTCTTCTGTAGTTTCCAGCATGGTTTCAGATGGTTCAGGCTCAGTGATGACTGCCGGAATTTCCTGTGCAGTTGTGACTGTTGTCTGAACAGTTGTTTTGCTGGTTGTTTCGGAAGTAGTTCTGATTTGAGAAGTTTCGGTCTGTTCCGGAGTTTTGGTTTCAGTGGGTTCGGGTTCAGCAGTCTGAACTGTCGTTGTTTTTGGGGATGTTACAGATTTTTCTGATGTTCCGGAAGTTTCCGGAACAGTGGTTTCCATCTGCGTTTCGGAGAATGATTCTGCTGTTGTGGAAACGGTTTCTGTTGTGATGAGTTCTTTTAATTTCGGCGTGGTCTGTATGGTTTCCGAAAGCGTTGTTTCTGTCTGAATCGTTTCGGAAACGGAGGTTTCTGTATTGGTTTCGGAAGCAAGCTGTTCTGCACTTTGACTGACTGCGATATTCTGCGGATGTTTCATCAGCCAGATACCACCGCCGACCGTTCCGGTGCATACCAGAAAGCAGGCCACCGCCGCACCGATATTAACAAAATTGATGGTTCTCTTAATGGGTTCGGCTTCAAAGGTTTCCGTTTCGGCGAATTCTTCCGTACTCAGACGGCGGATTCTGTATTTCGTCTGAGAACGCTGGAAAAGGCGGTTCTGTTCTTTCTGATTCAGAACGGGACAAGTTTCGGAAATCTTTTCCAGTGTTTCGGCATCTGCTTTTTTCAGAACGGATAAATCCGGATATTTTGTTTTTTTCATAGTGACCCCTCCTCTTGAAAAGAAAATTCATTGCTGTTTTCCAGTATTTTCCGGAGACGCTTCAGCGCACGGCTTGACCGCATCCGGACGGCTACCGGATTCATGTGCAGAGTTCTGGCAATTTCAGAAGCATTCCGGTTATAATAATATTTTTGAATCAGAATCTGCGAATCCGGTTCGCCGAGCTGGAGAACTGCCTTGAATAATGCCTTTGCCTGTTCGGACTGTTCATAATCCTGTGAGATATTTGTATCAGACGGGAAATCTCTGAAATTCTCATCATCTATCGAGAAATTCGGCTTCTGACGGGAAAATTTCCGGAAGGCATCAATTGCGGTTCTTCTGGATACAGTGCTGATGTAGCCTTTGAGACTGCCCTCATAGACAGAATCCAGATGAAGAAAAATTTCTGCGAAAATATCGCTGACGATTTCTTCAGCATCTTCACGGCTTGCGGTATTTCCGAGAATGCGCCATACAATCGCATAGACATAGCTGTGATACTGGTCAAATAATTTCCGGTGACCCTCGTCCGGAGCTTTGCGGATGAGTGTCCGGAGTTCCTGTTCTGTCATGTGCAGTCCCCCCTTTGGTAAAGCTGATGCGCATTGCTTTCTATTATGACTAATCGTATCATGAACAGGAAGTGTCACAGAATTTCGTAAAATTTTTTCAGGAAAAAATTTCCGGTATCTTTTTTAGTTTTTATGGCAATACTATGACAGAGCCGTGAAGTTCATGGCTTCTAACATGCATGAAAGGAGCATTCACATGAAACAGAAATCTTTATGGATTCTGCCTGTTCTGGGAACAGCGGTTATCTGCACAACAGCCTGCGGAAGAAATGACAGAAATGACCGCGCTGTGACGGATATTCCAAGAACAACGACTGTACTGACTGACAGACCAAATCATAACGGTGTCGGCAGAACAGTCGAAACGGTCGTCAGCGATATTGTTGATGATGGTGCAGATATCGTCAGTGATGTAGTACAGGGCGGCAGAGATATTGCCAGCGACATCAATCAGGCAGCAGATGACGCTGTTCCCGGAACAGACATTCTCAACGGCACAGATGCAAATGATAACTATCGTGTCGGAAGCGACGGCAGGACAGATAATCAGGCAAGATAAAAAAGCAGTCTGCACGGCATCAGGAATGCTGTGCAGACTGTTCAGTTTCAGGACGGAGCAGATATTTTTTGAGTTTTGGCATCAGCAGGGAAATGCCTTTCCAGAACAATTCGAGCAGAATCGAACTCCCCAGAGAAAATGCTGTCAGAATCAGTAAGTCAATCCAGAGGCTTCTTGTGGAATAGACAATCTTTGCAGCTTCGCAGAAGTAATAACAGAAAAATGTATGCACAAGCCACATATCCGTGCTGTATTTTCCGATAAAACCGAAAACTTTCTTGACTGGCTTTGCGCTGTCGAAAAATAAAGACAGGAAAATTACAAAAGATACTGCATGAATGATTTCAATCAGTTCGCCGAGAATAAAGCTCCGGACAAACAGAACCCCCAGACAGCCGATAAAACCCAGCAATCCGCTGAATCGGAATCTATAAAGATAAGATTTGCAGGCTTCCAGCTTTCCGTGCTTCGCAAAGATGATTCCTGCGAAAAACGGACTTGTGCCGGACATCCTCAGGAAATGCGTATAATAGAAATTGCTCCCTAATCCGGAAAGTGCTTCGATTCTCGGCAGTCCGGCGAATACATCCCGGACAAGCATATCAATCACAAATACGAGAAAAATATCCAGCGTGAAGCTTCTGGTTTTCTTCGTCGCCATGCAAAACAGCAATCCTATCGGGAGTACACAAAGATAAGAGGCAAAAAACCACCATTCACTGTTGAGACTGTCTGAAATGCCAAGAAAATTCGACAGCACCGAAATCAGAAAAGATTTTCCGTCTGCAATCCAGTATCTTGTATAAAGATTCGGCAGTGTGTCTGGTTCTTTCCGGAAGAAAATAAATGCAATCGGGATGAATATCACAAAAACTTTCCAATAGCTCTGATACAGTCCGGCAATAGATTTCGTCAGGCTGAATTTTCCGGCGTTCCAGCGTTTATACAGACCGTATCCGCCCGTAAAGTAAAATAAAGCTACACACAGCCGGACATTCGCTGACAGAATGCCTAAATAGCCATCTTCGGCGAATGGCTTCCAGAACGACTGAAAGCCCTGAAAATCCAGTGCATAGCGGTCGGTAAATGCTCCCAGATGATGCAGAAGCATCATAATAACTGCCATTCCTTTGACGGCTTTGGTATCTTCTCTTGTAAACATGCTGAATATCCCCTCATTTTTTGATAGTCTGTCATAAAAAGCATTATAGCATAATTCTGAAAATTTGTCAATAAAAAAATTCCCCTGCCGGGACAGGGGAATTGTAGTTCTGATATCAGAAGCGGAAGTCACGTTCTCCGCCGTCTTTGATTTTGCTGAGATAATCAATCGTCTTGGTACGAACTTTTTCATTCGGAATGTTGGAAAGTTCTGCCTGAATCAGCTTTTCACCAACGGCCTTGGTTTCAGGAGAAGCGTAATCTTCCAGATATTCCTGCAAAGTCATGAGTGCATTCGGATGACAGCAGTTGAGAATCTGACGGGATTTGCACAACTGCATGAATCTGTCACCAGTTCTGCCGGCTCTGTAGCAGGCTGTGCAGAAAGACGGGATGAAATCGCCTTCCATCAGCCACTTGACAACTTCATCAAGGGTTCTCTGGTCCGAAACGTCAAACTGTTCGGTATCGTGGGGACGTTCTTCTTCCGTATATCCGCCTACGGAAGTTCTTGAACCACCGC
>SVNI01000041.1 GCA_015066975.1 Ruminococcus sp.
CTTTCCTCGATTTAGCCTGCTAAATCGTTTTTGTGCATTTTGTCAAATTCATTGTTGAAATGCTCATTTATAGTATGAAATGATTTTTATCAGATTTGCATATCTTTTTGCAGAAACTGCCTTGACATTTAGAAAAATTTGTGATAAAATGAATATATAATTAATTAATTCAGGAGGATGAATTGTATGAGCGAATTTTTCAAGGATATTAAAAAAATCCCTTACGAGGGAAAAGGCTCTGATAACCCGTTAGCATTCAAATACTATAATCCGGATGAGGTTATTGCCGGCAAGCCTATGAAAGAACAGCTGAAATTTGCGCTTTCATGGTGGCACACCATGGGCGGTGACGGGACTGATATGTTCGGTGTCGGAACAGCCGACAAAACTTGGGGACAGTCTGACCCCGATGCAAGGGCTATCGCAAAAGTAGATGCTGCTTTTGAAATTATGGACAAGCTCTCTATCGAATATTACTGCTTCCATGACAGAGACTTATCTCCCGAATATGGCTCTCTCAAAGAAACAAACGAAAAACTCGACAAAGTCACTGACTATATCGCAGAACGCCAGAAGGCTGACCCTTCTAAAAAACTCCTCTGGGGTACTGCAAAATGCTTCGACCATCCCAGATATATGCACGGTGCAGGCACTTCTCCGAGTGCAGATGTTTTCGCTTATGCTGCTGCTCAGATTAAGAAAGCTATCGAAGCGACTGTCAAGCTTGGCGGTAACGGCTATGTATTCTGGGGTGGCCGTGAAGGTTATGAAACTCTGTTAAATACCAACATGGGTCTTGAACTTGATAACATGGCTCGTCTCATGACTATGGCCAAAGATTACGGCAGAAGTATTGGCTTTACTGGTGATTTCTATGTAGAACCCAAACCGAAAGAACCTACAAAACATCAATATGACTTCGATTCTGCAACAGTTATCGGCTTCCTGAACAAGTACAATCTCCAGAATGATTTCAAACTCAATATTGAAGCCAATCATGCAACACTTGCGCAGCACACCTTCCAGCATGAACTTCGTGTGGCAAGAGTAAACGGCATGTTCGGTTCTATCGATGCCAATCAGGGCGATACGCTTCTTGGCTGGGATACTGACCAGTTCCCGACAAATATCTATGATGCGGCTCTGTGCATGTATGAAGTGCTTAAGGCAGGCGGTTTCACAAACGGCGGTCTGAACTTCGACTCCAAGGCAAGACGCGGCTCTTTCACTCCGGAAGATATTTTCTATTCCTATATCGCTGGTATGGATACCTTTGCACTTGGTCTGAGAATCGCCGACAAGTTGATTACTGACGGCAGAATTGATAACTTCGTTGCTGACAGATATGCAAGCTGGAATTCCGGCATTGGTGCGGATATCATCAGCGGAAAGGCTACTCTTGAAGACCTTGAAAAATACGCTCTCGAAAAAGGTGAAGTGACATCTTCTCTTACAAGCGGAAGTCAGGAAAAACTCGAAAGCATCCTGAATAACATCATGTTTAATTTATAATTAATATGATAACATAAGAAAAACGCTCTCCGTTAAGGAGGGCGTTTTTGATTTTCATATCAGAAATCAGGCATAAGAGTGACAGCAAATGTAAGATTGCTGTCAGTCTGTATCCTGTTACAGAGCAAAGCTGTTATTTGATGACAAAGTTCCGTTTCGTTCTGACCGCTGAAGTATAGAATCAGATTGTCGTCCAAATCGGCTTCATTGTCAGAGGCTTCAAATTCCAGTCCGGCAATCTGACTGACAAGATAATCATCAATTTCGGATTGAAGATTCAGAATTTTTTCAATATTCAGAAATTCATGATTTTTTTGCTGAAACTGTATTTTAATCATGGTTCTGCCTCTTGAGATTTTCTCTCAGCCGTTGCTTGATGCCTTTGATAATCTGTTCACGAGCCTGCACAGCGGTTTCCTTATCTACAGGCTTGACATCTTCGAGCGGATAGGGAATGCCCAGTTCATGATATTTTGTCTTTCCCATATCGTGATAGGGCAGAACGTCGAGAGCTTTGAGCGTTTTCAGACCGCCGATAAAATACCCTAACTGATTCTGTTCTTCTGTGCTGTCCGTCCAGCCGGGCACGATAACATGACGAATCCAAACGGGAATATTTTTCTGACTTAAATATTCCGCAAAAGCTAAGATATTCTTGTTTGACTGGCCTGTTAATTCCTGATGCTTTTCGTTGTCGATATGCTTAATATCCAGCATCACCAAATCTGTGACAGATAAGAGCTTGTCATACTTTTCGGGACAGACCGGATTGAAGCAGATTCCGGATGTGTCCAGACAGGTATGAATTTTTTTCTGTTTGGCAAGGGTGAATAATTCCGTTAAAAATTCCAGTTGAAGCATAGGTTCACCGCCGGTTGCAGTGATTCCGCCGTTCCGGTAGAAGGCTTTGTTATGCTCATAAGCCTGAATGAGTTCTTTGGCGGTCATGAGCGTACCTGTTCCGGATTCCCATGTATCCGGATTGTGACAGTATAAACATCGCATAGGACATCCGGCGAAGAATATCACAAACCGGACTCCTGGACCGTCTACCGTTCCGAATGAATCTGTTGAATGAATATAACCCTGCATGAAAATCCCTTCTTTCCTGATAGTAACATAATGCAGAACAGCCCGACTGCAACAGCCGGGCATTTCTGTATCATTAAGGGGGTATATGTGAATTTAGCTTTCCTCAGATTTTATCGTGGAAAGTTCTGGAGATAACATCATCCTGCTGTTCTTTTGTCAGCTTGATGAAGTTGACTGCATAACCGGAAACACGGATAGTCAGCTGAGGATATTTTTCCGGATGTGCCTGTGCATCTAAAAGAGTTTCTCTTGTGAATACATTGACATTCAGATGATGACCGCCTTTCTGCACATAACCGTCAAGTAATTCCACCAGATTGTCAACCTGCTGTTCGTTCTGAATTTCTGCCATGATAAATTCCTCCTTGATAAATTATAATTTTCAGAGTTCCCCATCGTCAGAGTCTTCGGATTCTTCGTCCTTCTGAAAATCGGGGTCTTCCTCATCAAAATTGATGACAGCACATGCACCGAGTTTGGGATTGCATTCTGTGCTGTTGACAGTCTGGACTTTGGTCTGTTCGCCGATATCCAGATTGATATGCTGGCTTCCGGATGCGGCGAGCGCATCCAGAAGGGCAACGAGTTCATCTGCCTGCTGATTCAGGTCAGAATCGTCGGGATTAGTTATCTTTGGATTCTTCTTCATTGATAGCCTCCTGAGCGAGACGGTCAATATCGAGGTCACCGGCGAAAATTCTGGTATTTTTGCCGAGGGCATCCGGAATGATAGAGAAGGTATTAGAGATACCGTCCTGTGCGTGACGGAACGGAAGTTTTGCAACGGAACTCAGGGATGCAACTGCACCGTGAGTATCTCTGCCGTGCATGGGGTTTGCACCAGGAGCGAGCGGGACACCCTGCTTTCTGCCGTCAGGTGTGTTGCCGGTTTTCTTGCCGTATACAACATTGGAAGTGATGGTCAGGATGGACATAGTCGGAACACCGTCACGATAGGTGTGATGCTTTCTGATTTTGTCCATGAAAGTTCTCACGATATTCACAGCGAGCTGGTCAACTCTGTCGTCGTCGTTGCCGTATTTCGGGAAGTCGCCTTCGATTTCGTAATCGACAACAACATTCTTAGTCACGCTGATGACATTGCCGGCTTTATCCTTAACTTCGATATCTTTACGAATCGGCTTTACTTTTGCGTACTTGATAGCACTGAGAGAGTCAGCGACAACGGACAGGCCAGCGATACCAGTTGCGAAATATCTCTTAACATCACGGTCATGCAGAGCCATCTGAACTCTTTCATAGCTGTATTTATCATGCATGAAGTGGATAACGTTCAGGGTATTGACATACAGACCTGCGAGCCATTCCATCATGTCATCATATTTCTGCATTACGTCGTCGAAATCCAGAACGTCGCCTTCTACAGGTCTGTACTTAGGGCCTACCTGAACGCCGAGACGTTCGTCTACACCGCCATTGATAGCGTAAAGCAGACACTTTGCAAGGTTTGCTCTTGCGCCGAAGAACTGCATTTCCTTACCGACTCTCATGGAAGATACACAGCAGGCGATAGCATAGTCATCACCGTGTATCACTCTCATCATATCATCATTTTCATACTGGATAGAACTGGACTTGATAGACATCTTTGCACAGAATCTTTTGAAGTTAATCGGCAGTTTAGTAGACCACAGAATTGTCATATTCGGTTCGGGAGCAGTACCCAGATTGTTGAGGGTATTCAGGTAACGGAAAGAATTCTTAGTTACCATGTGCTGACCATCTACAGAAACACCGCCAATAGATTCTGTCACCCATGTCGGGTCGCCGGAGAACAGGGAGTTATATTCCGGAGTTCTTGCGAATTTTACCAGACGGAGCTTCATGATGAAATGGTCAATCAGTTCCTGTGCCTCAGATTCTGTAATCAGTCCTTTTTCGAGGTCACGCTGAATATAAATATCCAGGAAAGTGGAAGTACGGCCGATAGACATAGCCGCGCCATTCTGCTCCTTGACAGCGGCAAGATAACCGAAATACAGCCACTGAACAGCTTCTTGTGCGTTCTTTGCCGGACGGGAAATATCAAAGCCGTAGATTTCGCCGAGCTTCTTGAGGTCTTTCAGAGCGTTAATCTGTTCGGAAAGTTCCTCACGCAGACGGATGTTTTTAGAAGTCATACGAACGAAATGGGTTGCCTTCTGGTGTTCCTTGTCTTCAATCAGCATATCGATACCATACAGGGCAACACGTCTGTAGTCGCCGATGATACGGCCTCTGCCGTAAGCATCCGGGAGACCTGTCAGGATAGCGGCATGTCTTGCGAGCTTCATTTCGGGAGTATAGGCATCAAAAACGCCCTGGTTATGAGTTTTTCTGTATTTTGTGAAAATTTCAACAACTTCCGGGTCTACTTCGTAGCCATATTCTTTACATGCCTGCTGTGCCATACGGATACCGCCGAACGGCTGGAGAGAACGCTTAAATGGCTTGTCAGTCTGGAAGCCGACAATCTTTTCCAAATCTTTATTCAGATAACCCGGTCCGTGTGATGTGATAGTAGAGATAATCTTGGTATCCATATCCAGCACACCGCCGGCTTCACGTTCCTGACGGGATAAATCCATGACCTGTTCCCAGAGCTTGGTAGTAGCTTCTGTAGGTCCTTCCAGAAAGCTTTCATCTCCATCATAAGGAGTATAATTCTTGTGGATAAAATCGCGGACATTGACAGAAGTATTGCTCCATCTTCCAGGCTCGAAGCCTTCCCATTCAGGTGCAAAGTTTTTGAACATAAATGACATCTTCCTTTCCAGTATGAATGTTTTTTGAATACATTCTTTCTTTACCCTATAATCATACTACTTTTTCAGAACTTTGTCAAGGTTTTGTCAATCACGAGTATGATATTTTTTTAACATTCGTTGAAATATCATAGAATTTCAAGCCTTTTTTTGGATTTTTTGTATGTCAGTTATTTATTTCTTCTGTTTGACAGGGCAACTTTCTACAAATTAGTATACAGAAAATTCCTGAATAAATCAATCTTTTTTGTTTTCAAAATTATGAACAGATATTTTTTATATTTTCTTACAGGATTTTCTGCTAAATCTGTAATTTTATGCATATACTCTAAAGAATTCTCGATTTTGTTCAGAGAAAACAGAAATGGGAGTGAGATTATGTACACAAGCGACAGAGCCGTCATGCTGGGCACTTACATTCTGGAGAATCAGGCGACAGTGCGTGCAGCGGCGAAGAAATACGGTATTTCCAAGAGCACTGTCCATAAAGATGTGAGTGAAAGGCTGCCTTACATACAGCCGGAACTCGCCGGGCAGGTGCATGCCGTACTTCTCAAAAACAAGCAGGAACGGCATATCCGTGGCGGTATGGCCACGAAGAAAAAATATGCACAGCTTCGGCAGGCACATCATAAATCTGAAGAATAATCCTCATTATTACTGGAAAGAGTGTGGGCTTCTGCACTCTTTCTGATTTTTTCATTCAGCATCTTGCAAATCCTATGATTTTGTAGTATAATAAAAATATCAGCATGGGAAGGAGATTCATTTTTTATGACGGCACTCGGAATTCTGAAACAGTGTTTCGGTTATGACAGTTTTCGGAACGGACAGGCTGAATTAATTTCGCATATTCTGCAAAGGCAGGACGTATTCGGCATCATGCCGACAGGAGCAGGAAAATCAATCTGCTATCAAGTTCCGGCTCTGATGCTTGGCGGTATGACAATTGTAATTTCTCCTTTGATTTCGCTGATGCAGAATCAGGTAAGTGCCTTGCAGGCAAACGGCATTCCGGCAGTCTGCCTGAACAGTATGCTTGACGAAACCTCTTATAAAGCCATATTAAGCCGTATCTACCGGGGAGAAGTCAAGATGCTCTACACTGCGCCGGAACGGCTTTCTACACCAAGTTTTCAGAGAATTGCAAAAAAACTGCATGTTTCTATGATAACCGTAGATGAAGTGCATTGTGTCTCCCAGTGGGGACAGGATTTCCGGCCGAGCTATCTGAATATTCTGCCTTTTGTGAAAACGCTTCCCCAAAGGCCGGTTCTGAGTGTATTCACAGCAACCGCCACGCCGGAAGTTGCCGAAGATGTCAGAAAACTGCTTGATTTGCATGAACCTTTCTGTCTGACAACAGGATTCAACAGGGAAAATTTATATTTCTCCGTTCGTCAGCCCAGAGACAAATTGCAGGCACTTCTGGAATTTGTAAAATCACATCCGGATAAAACAGGCATTGTCTACTGCATTTCGCGCCGTCTGGTTGAACAGGTCACAGACGAACTCAATCGGGCAGGGATTCCGGCAGTCCGCTATCATGCCGGACTGACTGACACCGAACGCCGTCAGAATCAGGAAGATTTCATCTATGACCGCGCCCGTCTGATTGTTGCAACCAATGCTTTCGGCATGGGAATCGATAAACCTGATGTCAGCTTTGTGATTCATTATAATATGCCGAAAAACCTCGAAAGCTATTATCAGGAGGCCGGCCGTGCAGGACGTGACGGCAGTCCGGCAGAATGCATTCTTTTCTATGACAGTGCAGATATCAGAATCAATGAATTTCTGATTGAAAATTCCGGCGAAAATCCTCAGATTGATGTCAAAACCAGAGAGAAACTCCGCCGGAAAGAAAAACAGCGTCTCAGAACCATGCAGAATTATTGTACAGGCGCATCCTGTCTGCGTTACTACATGCTGGACTATTTCGGCGATACTTCTCCGAAATACTGCGGAAATTGCAGTTTCTGCCGGACACATTCCGAAATGAAGGACATCACTCAGGAAACACAGAAGATAATCTCCTGTATCTATCATCTGCATGAACAGAATTTACATCTCAATGCTTCAGAGCTGACGGCTGTCCTGCGCGGAAAAGCTTTAAAAAAGCATCCAGAAGCTTCCGCACTTTCTACTTATGGCATTATGAAAAGCATTTCTGAAAAAGCCTGTCTTGAAATAATCACCTATCTTGTCAGCACAGGCCTGTTATCCCTCAAAGAACAGAATCTTCTGCATCTGAACCGGAAAGCCGGATTGTTCCTGAAAGAACAGCAAACATTATCCATGCCCGTCAAGAAAGCCATTCCCACAGCCGAAACTGCATCCGGAAAGAATCATTCCCCCGGCATTGATGAAACATTATTCCAATTATTGGTACAATGCCGTAACACTGTTGCAAAAAAAGAACATCTTCCGGCTTATGTGGTTTTCACAGATATGACTCTCCGGGATATGTGCCGGAAACAGCCTGTTTCTGATATGGCTTTTCTGAGCGTTTCGGGGGTTGGCCGTGTCAAGCTGGAAAAATATGGTGATGCATTCATGAATGTCATCCGAAATTATACTTCTCCGGTCAGAAAGGATTAATTTTGCTTATGATAAATATCATTCAGATTCTGACAGAAACATACTCCGTCAGAACCAGTAAAAAAGTTGTCGAAAGGTTGGATTTATGATGAAATTCCCAAAGAAAAAAGAAAAACATTCCGAACTGCATCTGAACGAGAAAAAAGAAATTGTCTACAGTACAAAAAAATATATTCTGCTGACAATTCTGGCAGTTTTTGGAGTTTTTGTACTGACTTCGCTCCTGCTTATCTGCATGACGCTCCGGTATTACCTCGAAACCGCTGCCATTCCACAAGCTGTAGCATCCGTTGTGCTTGAAAATGTACAGGTCAGTCAGCCGGACGGTTCTGAAAAATCTCTCGCTCAGTACATTCTGGATGAATATATTCAGGATGACCGTATCACTGTCGAGGAAGTTCAGGAAGTTCTGCATGAAGGAACTTTCTCAGATTTTGCAACAGTTCTGGCTGAAAAATATAATCAATACCTGACAGAAGGCGGTGAATTCCCCGAAATTGAAGCACAGGAGTTTATTGCGCTTCTGGAAGAAAATACAGATTTGATTTACGAAAAAACCGGGCTTCGGTTTCTCGACCCGGATAAGCAAAAATTAAAAGAAAATCTGAATCATCCTTTAGATACACTGAATCATATGCTGGAATCTTACATGTATAAAGGTGTGAAAGGCTTTTTCCTCCGGATAGCAGTTTCTTTCTGGGTGGAAATCGTGCTTGCTCTGCTGATGGGTGCGTTACTCGCATGGATGATAATCATCTCCATCCGGGGGAAAAAGAAAATCGGCACAGCGTTCAAAGCCTACAGTATTTCTGCTACTCTCCCTTGTACGATTGTCTTTATGGGAGGTCTGCTGATGGCATGGCTTATGGAACTGATACATCTGCCGGGAGAACTGGGAACAGCACTCCGCGGAAGAACTGTGACATTTTCCGGAATCGGAATTCTGATTTGTATTTTCCTGTTTTGTTTCGGAATGCTCTGGAATCTGATTACAACTAATTCCACTTCTGCCGGAACTGCCCCGGAAACAAAGCCATCATCCAAAAATATGGACATGCCTGCACCGCTCGACCATACCCAGCCACTTCCGGTAATACCGGAAACTCCAAAACGACAGTTCTGCCGTTTCTGCGGAAAAAAGCTGGTCAGTCCGGATGCGTTGTTCTGCTATCACTGCGGAAAAGCACAGGATTCCGAACATTTAATTCTCAAAGAAATTTCTCATGAATAATCAACAGAACAGCTCGTCCAAAAAGTCCGGCTTTTTGAACGGGCTGAATACTTTCCATTCTGAACAGCATTTTTATTGCAGAAACTACTTGCAATTTTTTATGATATATTGTAAAATAAAATTATGTACATGTCCGCAGAGGGAGTCGAACCCTCGGCCTACTGGTTCGTAGCCAGCCACTCTAACCCCTGAGCTATGCGGACATACCAGACAGGATTTGACCTGTTTCTTCGCCATTGGAACGATATTTTCAATTAAACTACCGGATAAAGCTCACAAACGGAATTGAACCGTCATCACCAACTGCGGGGCGGTGTTCTGCCATTGAACTATGTGAGCCAATCGGACGGATTTCCCCGTTTCTGCGTTATCGGAACGCCGTTTTCTGATAAACTACCGGAAATTTGCGCACCTATCAAAGTGCAAAACGTGCAGAGGGATTTGAACCCTCGTTTCCGAACTGAGAATTCGGCACTCTGACCCCTGAGCTATGCACGTGTGCTGAACAGCAAAGGCTGTATCTTCTTCATCGGGAAGATGTTTTATTTTTAAACTATCAGCCAAAACGCACAGAAGGAGTTGAACCCTCGTACTTCCAGATTTGGAGGCCGGATGCTCTGACCGCTGAGCTATGTGCGTTCGCCGGACGAGTTTCCTCGCTTCTGTATCTGTGGTGATACTGTTTTTCATAAACTAACGGTATGGTTGTACAGGGCGGAGTCGAACCGCCAACACCCAGATTGAGGGTCTGGTGCTCTGCCAGTTGAGCTACTCTACAAACCGTGCTTTCGCTTCTCTTTCGTGATGGGAAAGTGTTTTTTTTCATAAACTACCGGCGGATTTTACGTCCGTATGCGGAGTCGAACCGCAGTTTTCCGCCTTAGCAGGGCGGCTGTTCTTCCGATGAACTATACTGGACGACCGGACGGCACGCCGTTTCTCCTCTATGGTGAGGCGTTTTATATAAACTACCGATATTTTTATCATAACATATTTTATTCTGTTTGTCAAGGAGTGTTTTACATCATGAGAATCTGTTTAATCTGCCGTCAGAGAAATATTGAAGATTACGGCATCTGCCCCGCCTGCCAGAAAATGAATGACGATATGAGAAAATTAACCTGCGATTTGTCGGGAAAATTCGCCGTCATCACAGGCGGAAGAATCAAAATCGGCTATGCTACAGCACTCCGACTGTTAAGAATGGGGGCATCTGTCATTGCAGTGACACGTTATCCGAAATCGGCTCTCGATACCTATCAGAAAGAACCCGATTATGATTCTTTTAAAGACAGGCTTTATATTATCGGGTTTGATTTGATGCGTGTTGACCGTATTCAGGAATTAATCAGCCGGATTGAAACGCTCTGCAACAGTAAGTTAGATATTCTCATCAATAACGCTGCCCAGACCGTCAAGAAATCGAATGACTATTATGCTCAACTCGAAATGCAAGAAAATCAATTACAGCTTCCCGATGACGAAAAACTGATGCAGTTGACTCCGCGCGATTCTATGAAATTTTCTCTTGTTCCGGAAGGACAAGTTCTTGATTACAGCGAAACACCCACTTCTAATTCATGGGTACGCAAACCGGAAGAAATTTCCCCTCAGGAACTTTTGGAAGTTCAGCTTATCAATGTGACTGCGCCTTTTCTTTTAACGAACGGACTCCGGCACTGTCTCGCTTATGATACCTCTGTCAGAAAGTTTGTTATCAATGTCAGTTCCGTTGAGGGACGATTCAATACCAAACAGAAATTAGCCCGCCATGTCCATACCAACATGGCAAAGGCTTCCCTCAATATGATGACACATTCCATCGCTTCCGATTTCGTCAAGGATGAAATCTATGTCTATTCCTGTGACCCCGGCTGGGTATCGAATCAATTTCCGAGTGCATACAAAATCAGTCAGGATTTCAAGCCATATCTAAGTTTTGAAGATGGTGCTGTACGGATTCTCTATCCGATTCTGATTCATATGCATGATACTGAAAAAATCAAAGATTACGGACAATTTTACAAAGACTATCAGATTATTGACTATTGAGGTGATTTCATGAATTTCGCTTTCCTGAAAAAGCTGTTTTCTGAATTGTTTTCAGATAAAAATTCAAGTCAGCCTGTTCCCTGCCCGCAGAAGAAACCAGAATCTGCAAAACCTGTAAAAAAGCCCTATCAGCCGGATGATATTTATATTCCAAGATACTTTCCCATCAAAAATGCAAAGATTCCGGAAAAATCTATCACGGCAAAAGAAGCCGTCAATAAAGGTTTCTCTTTTCAGAAAAAATCAAAATCTGTCAGAATTACTAACTATCACGGAAATGCTAAAAAATTAACCATTCCGGCTTATATCGACGGGAAGAAAGTCAACGAAATCAGCAGAAAGGCTTTCTGTCAGAATCAAACTGTAAGAAAGCTCCTGATTCCCTCTACCATCCGGAAAATCGGTGAATCTGCTTTTTCAAGAAGCAATCTTGAAATCTGCATTTTCGCTGACGGTCTGGAAACCCTTCCGGAACGCACTTTCTCTGCCTGCCGGAATCTGAAAAAAATTCGTCTTCCGAAAACGCTGCAACAGATTGGTGAATCTGCCTTTGCAGGATGCAGAAATTTGAAATATGTTCATTTTCCGCTTGTCTGCTGGAAGATTCAGAATCATGCGTTTGTTTATTCCGGATTAGAGGGATTCAGCATTGAAGCCCCTCCGCAGAGAGTATCCAACGGCGAAGCGTTCCGGTTTACTCCGCTCGAAAAAAATCATATGCTGATTATCGGAAATCATATCGATATGCCTCAGCAATCCGGAACAAATTATACAGGCCGATATGTTCTGTTAGTCGGTCAGAAAACAAAAGAATTTACAATTCCGGAATCTTCATGGCTCATGTTCGGAGAGAATTCTTTTAATCATTCGCATGACTGGTTTTCTGTTTCTTTTCATCAGTCTAAAAGTATTATTACTTTTTTCCGTTCTTTTGATGCGATTACGCATCCTATCAGTCTGTATTTCCATTTCTTATCAGAAAATTGCCGGTTTGAAAAGCCACTTCCTTATTTTGTTCATGCCTATCGAGGGCCGAGAAATGAACGGAAAAAACTCCCCTGTCATCTGGAACGAATCGGAAACGAAAATGAATCTGTCATTACACTTCCTGACGGAAATCGCCTGACATGGCAGGAGATTCAATACATGAGCTGGAAAACGACTATTCAATCTGAACGAAAAGGTCTTCTGTATCGTATCGAAGAAAATGCTTTCTCTGATAGAAGGCTTGCTGTGTGCGTTCTGGATTTGACTTTCTATGTAACGGATAAGAAAATTTTCTCAGATACCTGCTATAAGCTGTATAAAGTCGTCTGGTATGAGGACAATCAGGAGATTGTAAAATATATCCCCTGTTCGGATGTAATCGGCGCGTATGCGCATAGTTCATTATTGCAGGCTTTCCGGCGAAATCCGGATAAAGAACATTTTTTTGACAGTCAGGTGATTCTTGATGCTATGAAAAAAAACACCTCCGGAGTGCATACCCGTCAGCGAATTTTCATCGCCGTGGATGCACTCCGGAGTAAGAAAAGAAAGATTGATGTAAATACAGATTTCTTTCTGCATTATCTTGAAAAGCATAAAGAACAGGCTCGACGGCTCTTTATAGAAGTCAGTGAAGATTATCCCGAATATCTGGAATATTTCAGAAGCTTACCATTTGTAGATTAAGTAAGATAATTTTTCATCCAAATCTTCTCGCATTTGTCTGGATTCTATCGGGAAATCCCGGAGCGATTCAAAACAGCAGGCTAATGCTAATCCCGAACCTATCGTCAGAACACTTGTTATCATTGACTGCGGAAAGCAAAAATGTGAACCATGCTCATAGGTCATAATTCTGTAACGGCATTTATGAGGCTTGGACTTTAATCTTTCATCAATTCGGCGGATATATCTGCAAGTATCCCAGAGGGAATCATCTTCCGCACCGATTAAGACAAGTCTGCCATGAATGTTTTCAACTTTGATTGTTTCTTCTTCCTGTAAAGGATGAAGCCGTTCCGATTCGTCGAATAAATCACGGCTGGCAATGATATCATGACGACGTTTGGATTCTTCCTGAATTTTCTGCCAGTATTCCGGATGACGGTAGGCATACGGCAGAAACGGAAGCTGTTTTCCTCTGTAACTGAGACTGGATTCATAATTTCCGGGACGTTCACGAACACCGTCCAGACCATCACGATAGAAGCCTTCCATAATGAAATCACAGGGAGTGAAAGCCAGTGTCAGACGGATATCAGGAATCAGAGAAGCTGCCACGAGTGCCAGCATTCCGGTTGTAGAAGCTCCGCAGATGCCGATTTTTTGATTTCCGTGAGCTTTGAGCCAGTTCACTGCTTTTTCGATTCGTTCAACGGGATAGCTGTGATGGCCGTAATCCTTTTTCGCCGGAGCAAGTGCCATGACATGGCATCCCAGCGCATGAAGCCATTTTACAGCGGATTTCACAAGAGCATCATTAATATCATCACCGAGCATGACTATCATTGCTTTGGAAGCTTGTTCCTGATTGGGATAATATGCGCCGTAAAATCCGTCATGTTTCGGACTGAAATATAATTTTTTCATAAATTTCTCCTTTATTTGATATGATATTATTATCATGATAGCACAAATCCGGAGAAATTGCAAGCACTGTAAGCTGATTTTACAGAAATAGATTTTTTGGTTTCTGCAAATTGTGTTCGGCTTTATAATTTGTCAGAAGAATCTGACACTGGAGTTTCTGGTTATCAATAGAATATCGGATAAATTTATCAATATTATTTTTTGTGATAAAATCATAATCATCAAGAACTTTCTGGACTGAAACAGCATCATCCCGGTCAAGCAGATTCAGAAAAATATTAGAGAAATACCGCCGGATATAGTCTTTCAGATGCTCATCTTCGGGATTCTGGAAAAACATCTGCCAGAGCAGGTCATATTTTACAGAAGCAATCACTCTCATGCTGTAATCTTCCCGGACGAGCATTTCAATTACCCGTTCAAGGTAAGTATATTCATTCCACTCAGTGAATTTCATGCGGATTTTGAGGTTTCTGTACTGGAGCTCACGCAGATTGTCACAGCTAGTGAACGCATAGGAATGAATACTTCTGACACTGTCCGGAATCCGGATAGTTTGCAGAGAAGTGCAGGCAGTAAATGCCATGTCACCAATTTTGCATAGATTTTTCGGCAGAATGACTTCTTCCAAAGCTTGGCAGTCTAAGAATGTCTGCGAACAGATTCTTGTAATGCCGGACGGAAGAACTATCTTTTTCAGAGAAGAGCAGTTTTCAAATGCGGATACACCGATATTTTTAATACTTTCCGGCAAAATGACTTTTTTCAGATTCACACAGTCTTTGAATGCTTCTTTCTTTATCTGTGTCACACCTTCCGGAACAATCACAGCTTCTTCATCATAACTGCATTTTATCAGGATTTTTCCGGATTTGCTGTATTCGATACTCATAAAGTTTATCACTCTTTTCTGGAATCAAGATTCGGTGAGTTCTGCCGTCCGTCCCCACAGACGGCAGAACTGGATTTATATTATCTATATCATGCTATTATTATAGCATATCAGATGTTCAAAAATTGCACAACTGGAAAATTTTTTAAATTTTTTATACAGGAGGTTTCTCATGGAACACGAAAGAATTATTTATATTCTGGAATATCTCACGAATCATACAGATGAGAAAAAGAAAGTCACTGTCCGGGAGATTCAGAATTATCTAGCCAGTCAGACGAATTTAGGGGATGTTTCGGATTTAACCATCCGGAGGGATATCAGCCGTTTGCAGATGACTGGACATAACATTCAGGTCAGCCACGGCGCGCACAATACGGCGGAATATTATCTTATCAAGAAAGGCTTTACGTTTAATGAAATCCGGTTTATTGTGGATTCCGTCAGCATCAACAAATTTCTGTCGGACGGGCAGAAGCAGAGACTCATCAAAAAATTTGAAGGTCTGTGTTCTGCCGAAGAAGTGCATCAGCTCATCAGCCAGATAGAGCTGAACAGTCAGGCAGCACCCTCGCTGAATCTTCTGGAGAATCTTGAAAAAGTGCATAAAATCATTTCTCAGAAGCGAAAAATCAATTTTGAGTACGGCAAGTATGACACACACAAGCAGATAAAATATTCCAGCAAACGTCGCGACATGATTCCGTGCAAAGTAATCTATTTTAACGAAAGATTTTATCTCAAATGTCTGGACGGTGAATCGCAGAATGTCCGCACCTACCGGATTGACCGCATGAAGCGCATCACAGCCGGAGAACAGACTAAAATCAACGCTGTTCTTTCACGGCCGGACGGTGTGGTGCTGGATATTTTCGAGCCGGAAGATTTTACTTTCGTCACACTAAAAATCAAGCGTTTTCTGCTGGATGATATGCTTGAACAGTTTGGCAGATATGCCAGCGTTCTGGATTCTGATTCTCCGGAAACAGTTCTTGTCCGGGCGAAAATCGGCATTGGGCATGGCTTTTACAGATGGGTGATGAAATACGGGCAGGATATGGAAATTCTCTCCCCGGAAAATGTCCGGACAGAATTTGCCAAAAGAATTCAGGATGTTTCCGCACTGTATCAGAAATAAAAAACTGCCGTATCATTGCAGATACGGCAGAATTTTTATTATGCAGGAATGCTGACAGGTTCTGTTTCCTCTTCAGATTCTGTTGCTTCTGTTTTTTGGGAAAGCGTCTTTTTCTTCTGTTCCTCGGTATCATTGAGAGAAGCAGTGTAGAGATATTCCAGCTTATTTTTGAGCATATCACGTTCTTTAGAAATTTCTGCAAGCTGAATTTTCAGTGCATTGTCATTCTGTTCAGCAGATTCAGACTGCTGTGTTATTTCTGATAGCTGAGCATTCTGAGCAGTAAGTTCTTCAACTTGTTTTTTGAGCATTTTTATCTGTGCATTTTGTGCTGTAAGTTCTTCCACCTGTTTTACAAGTTCCTGATTCTGATTTGTAATTTCTTCAATCTGTTTGCTGAGGGAAACTGTCACATCAGGCTGTGCCTGAGAGATTTCCAGTTTCTGATTTTGTTCTTCCAGTGTTTTGATTTGTGCTTTGAGTTCTGCAACTTGTGCATTCTGATTGGTCTTGTCCTGACTGAGGTCTTGTTTCAGTTTGCGGTTATATTCTTTTTCATGTTTCAGATTTGCTTCGAGTTCGCTGATTTTCTCATTCAGGGCATTATGTTCAGAAGCAAGCTGTTCTTCCTGCATGATAAGTTCAGCCGCTTTTCTGAGATTTTCTTCTTGCTTTTGCCTGTTTTCTTCTTCGCTTTTCTGCAAGTCTTCTTTTTTTTTCTTGTATCTGTCTTTTTCTTCTTTCAGTGTTTCGGCGAGCTGACGGAACACGGTGACTTCCTGCTTATAGGAAAGTGTTTCGGATTTGAAATTAGATTTTTCAATTGCGAATTTTTCCTGTTCTTCTTTAAGCTGTGTTTCCAGCTTGAAGATTCTGGATTCATACTGCGCCTTGAGGGTTTCCATTTCTTTTATTGTCTGTTCTTTTTCTGTACAGAGCTGGGCGGCAGCAGTACCGAGTTCCTGAATGACGGATTTCAAATCATTTATTTTTTCGAGATATTTTTTATCTGCATTCGGCATTGAATAGACCTCACTTTCTTATTATTTTTCCGAGTCGAGCAGTGCTTTTACCCTTTTGAGGACATTTTCATATTTATCTTTATATTTTTCAGAATCCTGATACTGGGTATTCATATCTTGGGTAACGGCATCCGCAAGTTTAAGGCCTTTTTCGGTCAACTGGCGAATTTCTTCCTTGGTGATAACTTTTTCCATAGCAATCCTCCGTTTTGATAAATTTTCAGCAGTCTGTAATTTTATTATAGCATAGAATTTCAGCAAAGTCAATGGTTTTTTATGACTTTCTGACAAAAATGCACTCTCCGGAAGTCAGAGAGTGCATAAATATACTAAAAATTATTTAGAGCGCAGTTCTGCATTGAGTTTTTTGCGCAGAACTTTGGTAACACCTTCGGCGCAGGATTCAATTTCATTGGAAGTCAGGGTCTTTTCCAGAGAACCAATAACAAGGCGGACAGTGACGGACTTTTTGCCTTCAGGAACTTGCTTGCCCTTGTATTCTTCTACGAAAGAAACGGACTGCAATAAACTGCCGTTGGTCTTCTTGGTCAGGATGACTTCTCTGATATCTTCCCACTTGACAGAATCATCCACCAGCATGGACAAATCATAATCCATAAGCGGATATTCCGGCAGATGTGTGAATGTATTTGTTCTGGATGTGAACGGTTTCAGCAGTTCAGTATCAATCTCGAACAGCAGAACAGCGTTATTCTTGATACCGCATTCCAGAGCGGATTTCTTGGACAGAAGCGCGAAATCGCCGACTTTTTCGGTATTGCGGAAAATATTCAGCCACACGACATCATCAGCCCAGACGGGTTTGGATTCCTGT
>SVNI01000042.1 GCA_015066975.1 Ruminococcus sp.
ATCGGTGCTTTCTGCAATAACTGATACGCTTCGAGTTCAAGTTCACGGCCTTTGGTATCTTCCGTCCCGAAATGCTCGCACAGTTCGCCGTCATGGGTTCGGCCTATATGAAATGTGTCAAGGATATTCCTGAACCCAAAGTCGCGCTTCTCAATGTCGGCGCGGAAGATACCAAAGGCCGTGAACTTGAACTCGAAGCGTATCAGTTATTGCAGAAAGCACCGATTAAATTCTGCGGAAATATCGAAGCCAGAGAAATTCCGTCCGGTGAAATTGATGTCGTAGTCAGCGACGGATTTTCCGGCAATATCGCTCTCAAGCTCTTTGAGGGCATGGGCGCAATGTTCCGCGATAAGCTGAAACAATGGTTCAGCGGTTTTGCCGGAAAGCTCGCCGCTTTGCTGATGCTCTCGGATTTGAAGAAGTTTCAGGAGCAGATGGATTATAAATCCGAAGGCGGTGCGATTCTGTTAGGGATTGCCTATCCGGTCATCAAGGCACACGGCAGTTCCGATTCCAAGGCGTTTTTCAATGCCATCCGGCAGGCCAAAAAATGCGTTGACGGCAATATGATTGCCGAAATTACAAGTATGTTATCCACTATGAAAGAAGGCGAATAATTCTTATGTCAGAATATTCATTTTCAGGACTGGAAAAAGCTATCGGCTATGAGTTCAGAAATAAAGAGCTGATTCATGAAGCACTTTCGCATTCGTCCTATGCCAATGAAAAGAAAAAACAGCGTCAGAGCAATGAAAGACTGGAATTTCTGGGAGACAGTGTGCTGTCCGTGGTTGTATCGCAGTATCTGTTTACACACTATCAAGATTTGCCGGAAGGGGAACTGACTAAAATCAGAGCCGCACTGGTATGTGAAAAATCACTTCATAAATTTGCACTGAAAATCCGGCTCGGAGATTATCTTCTGCTCGGCAAGGGCGAAGAACATACCGGCGGCCGGGAACGTCCCTCGATTCTCGCAGATGCCTTTGAAGCCGTTATTGCGGCGGTATACCTCGACGGCGGTCTTGAAGCTGCAAGAACACATATTCTGCATTTTATCCCGAAGAATATCCCGGAAAAGCGTTCCATGCTGTTCGGGGATTACAAAACGGCTTTGCAGGAAGTTATCCAGAAAAATCCGGAAGAAAAAGTAGATTATAAACTGATTGAAGAATCCGGCCCTGACCATAGCAAAACTTTTGTTGTGGAAGTCTGCCTGAATTCCAATGTTATCGGCAAGGGTATCGGCAAGAGCAAGAAAGAAGCCGAACAGATGGCCGCACAAGAAGCACTTGCTTTGATGGGCTATGAAGAAGCATAAAAATATTTCGGTTTTTATTCCTCATGCAGGATGTCCCTGGCAGTGTTCATTCTGCAATCAGCGGACAATTACGGCACAGGAGAAACTCCCTCATGCGGAAGATGTCAGACGCATTTGTTCACAGGCTCTCGCCGAAATGCCTGACAGGTCAGAAACCGAAATCGCCTTTTTCGGCGGAAGCTTTACGGCAATTCCCAGAGCCTATATGCTCGAACTGCTGGAATCCGCACAGGAATTTATCGGCGAAGGGAAATTTGCGGGTATCCGGATTTCCACAAGGCCGGACTGCATCAGCAGGGAAATTTTAGATATTCTAAAGCAGTATCATGTCACGGCAATCGAACTCGGCGCGCAGTCCATGAGCAACCGGGTATTACAAGCCAACCGCCGAGGGCATACGGCCGAACAGGTCGTGAAATCTGCAAAGCTGATTCAGAAATCCGGCTTTTCACTCGGTTTGCAGGTGATGTTCGGCCTGTATCAGAGCACTTGGAGCGATGAACTCGAAACCGGATGGCAGATTCGTGAGTTGCATCCCGATACCGTCAGAATCTATCCGGTTGTGATTCTGAAACATACCAGACTTGCCGAATATTATCAGTCCGGATATTATCAGTTGTTTCCGTTTCAGGAAGCTGTCGCTTTTATCGGCCAGCAGATGATGCAGTATCACGAAGCCGGAATCAGAGTTATCAAGTGCGGGCTTCATGCGAGCGAATTCGTCGAGAAAGATATGTTGGCAGGATATTATCATCCGGCATTCCGGGAACTTTGCGAAAATCATATCTATCTGCAAAAAATCAATTCTCTGATAGCAGATGCTCTGAATCATAAGCAGACTGTTCCGGAAGTTTTCGCCGTCCGTCCGGACTGCATCAGCAAGGCAACCGGACAGAAAAAAGCAAATCTTTCCAAAATACAGGAACGTTACGGAATTAAAATAAAAATCATCAGTGATGATAATTTAAAACTATATGAAATCAAATCAGCAGGGGAGTCAGCATGTATTTAAAATCACTCGAATTGCAGGGATTCAAATCCTTTCCGGATAAGATAAAACTGAATTTCGACAAGGGACTGACCGCTGTCGTAGGGCCGAACGGAAGCGGAAAAAGTAATATCGGAGATTCCGTCCGCTGGGTGCTCGGTGAACAATCTACCAAAACACTCCGCGGAAATAAAATGGAAGACGTTATTTTTTCCGGTACGGTCGGCAGAAAGCCTATGGGGTTCGCTTCTGTCACCCTCGTGATTGACAATTCAGAAAACCGTCTCGAAGGCTACGGCGAGGAAGTCAGCGTTACCAGAAAATTATACCGCTCCGGCGACAGTGAATACAGAATCAACGGAAAAGCCGTCAGATTGAAAGATATCAATGAACTGTTCATGGATACCGGACTTGGCAGAGACGGCTATTCTATCATAGGACAAGGCAGAATCGCTGAAATCGTCGGTGCGAAAAGCTCCGAACGGCGCGAAATTTTCGAGGAAGCCGCCGGAATCTCCAAATTTCGCTACCGGAAAACCGAAGCCGAACGCAAGCTTGCACAGGCACAGGAAAAAATGGAACGCGTTCAGGATATTTTTCAGGAACTTGAAAACCGTCTCGCACCGCTCCGGCATCAGGCACAGAAAGCCGAAACATATCTCGTTCTGGCAGAACAGGAAAAACAGATTGAAGTTTCTGTCTGGATTCAGAGTCTTGCCGATTTACAGCAGAAATTAAAAATTCTGGAAGAAAAATTTATCGTCAGTCAGGCAGAATACGAAAATGCCGAACGGGAAATTCTTCAGGAAGAAGAAAAAATTCAGCAGTGCTATCTGAAAATGCAGGAATATTCCGTAGAATCCGAAGAAGCACACACTCTCATGAAGGAACTCCGTGCGCTGAATGCACAGGCGCAGTCAGATATTGCCGTCTGGAAAAATGATATTATTCATCATGAAGAAGCTATCAGAATCGCCCAGAACCGCCATGAACAGGCTTTGCAGGACCAGTCTGCACAAGAAATCCGCCTTCGGGAAGCAGAACTTCATGCCGGACAAATGCAGAAAGTCTTCTCCGAAACCGAACAGGCACTTGCACAGGCGCAGAAATTATTTGAAGATTCTGAAAAGGCATTTCTCACAGAAGATGAAAATTCACGTCAGGCCGACGAAACACTGCATAAGCTGTATCTGGAGCGCAGTGAATTACAGTTCGCTATCCGTTCCGCAGAGGAAAAAGCGGAAAATTTATCATCTGAAATCAGTACGCTCGAAGAAACTGCACTCCTTGCAGAACAGAATCTGAAACAGGCAGAACAGAATTATAAATCGGCACTCGCCGAAATGCAGGACATTCAGAATCAGATGACCGCGCAGGAAACAGAACTTTCCGGATTTCGGGAACATCTACAGCAGATGCGTCAGCAGAAAGCACAGGCGGAAGAAGCATTCCGGCAAATCGGCTTCCAGATGCGCGACAAAAAACAGCGTCACAGATTCCTCACCGATTTGGAAAATAATATGGAAGGCTTTTCCGGAAGCGTCAAAGCTGTCATGAAAGCCGTCCGGAACGGCAGTTTGCAAAACGTCTTCGGAAGCGTGGCACAGCTGATTCAGGTCGATAATCAGTATGGAATTGCTGTTGAAACCGCACTCGGCGCAAGCGTTCAGCATATTATCGTTGCAGATGAGAATTCCGCAAAAGCCGGAATACGATTCCTCCGTGACAGCCGTGCCGGACGTGCGACATTTCTGCCTCTGACAACCATCAAGGGCAGATATATCAGTATGCAGGATTTGCGCGAAATTTCCGGTCTGAAAGGTTTCGTCGCCGTGGCAAGCGATTTGGTCACATGCGACAGTGCTTACAGGCAGATTGCCGAAAATCTTCTCGGCAGAATCATTATCGCCGACAATATCGACAACGCGACAGAAATCGCCCGCAAAAGCGGTTATAAATACAGAATCGTCACTTCTGACGGGCAGGTTATCAATGCCGGCGGTTCTTTCACAGGCGGTTCGGTTCAGAAAACAGGCGGAATGCTCACCAGAAAAACCGAACTGAATGCCTTGCAGGAAGAAATGCAGGCACTCGCCGTCCAGAGCCGGAACGCTGAACAATATGCCCGGAAATCCGCTGATGACTGCATTCAGGCTGAAAAAAATCTCGAAAATCAGCGTCAGCTTTTTGAACAGCTCCGGCAGAAATTCCTGAATGCACAGTCAGAAGCCCAGAAAGAAGCCTTTCCGGTATCACAGTACCGTCAGCAGTTGCAGAATCATGCCGATAAAATGACGGAACTCAAAAAGCAGTCCGCACAGGCAGATGAAATCTTAGCCGATTCCAGACTGCAATATAACCGCAAACTACAGGAAATCGAACAGGCAGAAACAAGCCTTTCCGGAACAAAAGACCGCAAAACTGCTCTGCTCTGTGAAAGACAGTCCGCTTCGGAACATTACAGCGATTTGAAAATCAGGCTCGCACAGGCCGAAAAAGATAAAGAATCTGCTGAAAATTCGCTCAGTCAGATGCGTGAAGCAAAAAAAATTACGCAGGACAGGGAAAAATTATATCTCTCTGAACTTGAAGGCTATCAGAAACAGATTGCCGAAAAATCAGAAGCGATTCAGCAAAAAGAAATATTTTTTGCTGAAACTGCACAGAAAATCACTTCCGCAGAACAGAACGCAAAATCCGCTTCTCAGAATCATGATGCCCAGAGCATTGAAGTCCGGAAACTCCAGAACGGCCTGAATACCCTCCATGCTGAAAAAGAAAAGCTCTCGGCCGAAGTGTCCCGGCTCGCCGAACGCAAAAACGGCATTCAGACCGAATCTGACCAGATAATTAATCAGCTTCTGGAAATCTACGAACTTACACGCTCCGAAGCACAGGCACTCGCCCAGCCCGTTGAAGATATGCTCACAGCAAAGAAAAAACTCTCGGAACTGAAACAGAAAATCCGTGCGCTGGGAACGGTCAATCTGGATGCTATCCAGGAATTTAAAGACGTTTCCGAACGTCATGCATTTTATTCCAGAGAAATGACGGATATTAAAAAAGCCAAGCTGGAACTCGAAAAAATGATTCAGGAACTGACAGGCGAAATGTGCCGGATTTTTTCCGAAAGCTTTCAGATTATCAATCGGAATTTTAAAGAAATCTTTCAGGATTTGTTCGGCGGCGGCAGGGCAGAACTCCTGCTCACAGAGCCCGAAAATGTCCTGACATCCGGCATTGAAATCAATGTCGCACCGCCCGGAAAAGTCATCAAGAATCTGATTTCGCTTTCCGGGGGTGAACAGTCATTTGTCGCCATTGCAATTTATTTCGCGATTCTAAGACTCAGGCCTGCGCCGTTCTGCATTCTCGACGAAATTGATGCCGCACTCGACGAAGCCAATGTCCGCAAATATGCCCGCTATCTGAAACATTTTACAGATAATACACAGTTCGTGCTCGTCACCCACAGGCGCAGTGCTATGGAAGAAGCCAGTGTCCTCTATGGTGTCACCATGCAGGAGGACGGCATCTCCAGACTGCTCAGACTCGAACAGCCCGAAGATATGCCCGAAGAAACTATGAACTAATCAGGAGGACTTTTATGGGATTTTTTTCTAAAATCAAAGAAGGCTTGCAGAGAACACGCGATGCCATGATGCAGAAAATGCAGACTATCATCAATTCATTTACCAAGATTGATGAGGACTTGTTTGAACAGCTCGAAGAAACTATGATTATGAGCGATATGGGTGTCGAAACTTCTGTCGAAATCTGTGACCGGCTCAGAAAGCTTGTCAAAGAAAGAGGCGTGAAAGAACCAGCCAAAATCATGGACTTGATTGAAGAAGTCATCAGCGACATGCTCGGCGAAGAAACAGAACTTGATTTATCGACAAAGCCTTCTGTCATTATGGTTATCGGTGTGAACGGCGCAGGCAAGACAACAACTATCGGAAAGCTGTGTCATCAGTTCAAGAGCGACGGAAAAAAAGTTCTCGTCGCCGCTGCGGATACGTTTCGCGCTGCTGCCATTGACCAGCTCGAAGTCTGGACGGAACGCGCCGGAGTCGATATTGTCAAACATGCCGAAGGCAGTGACCCCGCTGCTGTTGTGTTCGATGCGATTACTGCCGCTGTTGCCCGTGAATGCGACGTTCTGATTATTGATACTGCCGGCCGTCTGCATAACAAGAAAAATCTGATGAATGAACTTGCAAAAATCAACAGGATTCTTGAGCAGAAAGCCGAAGGCTGTTCTGTCGAAACGCTTCTTGTGCTGGATGCCACAACCGGACAGAATGCCGTCAGTCAGGCGAAATTATTCAACGAAGTGGCGAAAATCACAGGTATTGTTCTGACGAAGCTCGACGGCACAGCGAAAGGCGGTATTATTGTTTCTATCAAGAATGAGCTGGGGATTCCGGTGAAGCTGGTCGGAGTCGGCGAAAAGATTGAAGATTTACAGCGTTTCAACAATGCAGATTTCATCAAGGCATTGTTTGACCATTCGGATGATGCGAAGTTAGAAGAAAAGGAAATATCCGAAGAAATTCCGGCTGAGGAAGAAGCCGTTCCGGAAGAAGTTCCTGTCGAAGAAGAAGCTGTTCCGGAAGAAGTTCCTGCCGAAGAAGAAGCTGTTCCGGAAGAAGTTCCGGCCGGAGAAGAAGCTGTTCCGGAAGAAGTTCCTGCCGGAGAAGAAGCCGTTCCGGAAGAAGTTCCGGCCGAAGAAGAAGCCGTTCCGGAAGAAATTCCTGCCGAAGAAGAATCTGTTCCGGAAGAAGTTTCTGCCGAAGAAGAAACCGTTCCGGAAGAAGTTCCTGTCAAAGAAGAAACCGTTCTGGAAGAAGAAAAGAAAAAGCCCTTCTCATGGCTGTTTATGGAAATCGGCGGTTCTAAGAAAAAAGATAAGGAAAAAACAAAGGATTCTGCACCAGAATCTTCCGAAACTGCTCCCGAAGAAGAAGTACCTAAAAAGAAAAAATCTTGGTTTTCGTTCGGTAAGAAAGGGGAATAATGCATGAAAATCGTCATTGCAACAAATAATCAGAATAAATTAAGAGAAGCAAGAGAAATTTTCAGTCCGCTCGGAATTGAAATTCTCTCACAGAAAGATGTCAGCGTTTCGGTCAACCCCGAAGAAAATGGTATAACTTTCGCCGAAAATGCCCTGATTAAAGCCCGTGCCGTCTATGAACTGATTCACCTGCCTGTTATTGCAGATGACAGCGGTCTGTGTGTAGATGCCCTTGACGGTGCGCCCGGTGTGTATTCCGCCCGTTACGCTCCTGAACATCTGCTCTGCGAAACACTTCTCGAAAATATGAAAGACGTTCCCACAGAACAGAGAACGGCAAAATTTGTAACTGCCGTCGCCTTTATTGACGAAAACGGCAGAGAAATTACCCTCGAAGGCAACTGCCCCGGCATTATCGGCTTTGAAAAGCGCGGTACAAACGGTTTCGGCTATGACCCTGTCTTCATGTACGGCGAAAAATCGTTCGCTGAACTCGAACCGGAACAGAAAAATGCTGTCAGCCACAGAGGTCAGGCATTCCGGAAATTATATGACTATCTTAAAAATCACTATCAGCAGGAGGAAAATTAATATGCTTACCAGCAAACAGAGAGCCTATCTCAGAGGGCTTGCATCCAGTTATGAGACTATCTTTCAGATTGGAAAAGGCGGAATTTCAGAAAATCTTATCCAGCAGGTGAATGATGCACTCCGCAAGCGCGAGTTAATCAAGCTCCGGGTTCTGGATAATTCCGAATTCACAGCCCGCGAAGCTGCCGACCAGATTGCCGAAACCGTCAAGGCAGATGTCGTGCAGGTTATCGGGAGCAGATTTGTGCTGTTCAAGAGAAATGCACAAGACCCGGTTATCGACCTGAAACAGGCGAAATAATGCGCAGAATCGGCTTGTTTGGAGGGAGTTTCAATCCCCCGCATCTGGGGCATCTGCATCTTGCACAAGTCCTGCATGATGCACTCATGCTGGATGAAGTGCTTCTGATTCCAGCGAAGAAACCGCCCCACAAATCCGACAGGGACTATGCCCCGGCACCCGGACGGCTTGCCATGTGTCAGCTCATGGCAGAATCGCATGACTGGCTGAATGCGGATGATTTTGAACTGCATCAGGAACAGGTCAGCTATACTTATTATACAGCAAAGCATTTTACAGAAACATATCCGGAAGATAAATTCTTTCTGCTGGTGGGTGGCGATATGCTTTCCAGCTTTACAGAATGGTTCAGATGGCAGGAGATTCTGCAAATGCTTTCACTTGCCTGTATCGCCAGAGAACCGGAAGAATATCAGAAACTGCTTCCATGTGCTGAAAACTTACGTCAAACTGGTGAAATATATCTTGTCAATGCAGAAATTTTTACAGTATCTTCTACAAAAATCAGAGACATGCTCAGAAAAAATCAGAATTGTTCTTGCTATTTGCCTGAAAAAATAGTAAAATATATTAGAGAGAATAAATTATATACAGGAAGTGACGCGGAATGTATGAGGTAAAAGAGAAAATCACATTTCTGGAAAACAGGCTGTCACAGAAGCGTTTCCGGCACTCGTGCAATGTGGCAAAGGCCGCTTGCCAGCTTGCCCGGCAGTACGGCGCAGATGCGGAAAAAGCCTATTTTGCCGGACTGGTACATGACATCTGCAAGGAAATTCCGTTCGAGGAACAATATCAGATGATGCAGGCCGGAGATTATCTCCCGGATTTGGCTGAACTGAATTCCCGGAAACTCTGGCACGGCATTGCAGGCGCATATTTCATTCAGAAACAGTTCGGTGTGGACGATACGGATATTCTCAATGCGGTACGGTTTCATACAGTCGGCCGTGCCGGAATGTCCCTTCTGGAAGAAATTATCTATATCGCCGATATGATTTCCGAAGAACGGGATTATAAAGGCGTGGACAAAATGCGCCGTCTGGCACAGAAAGACTTGCAGACCGCCATGCTGGAAGCACTTCAGGATGCACTGACATCTGTTATGAAAAAAAACGGCCTTCTGTCCCAGAATACGATAGAAGCATATAATTATTATATCCTAAAGGCTCAGGAACATAAAACGACTGTCATCAAGAAATAATAGAGATAACGAAGCAAGAAAGGAGCTTCCTGACATGCCTGAACAAAAGAAATCCAAAAAGAAAAAACAAGCCGGCACACTGCCCGAACATGATACCACAGTCAATGTCTGTGTGAAAATTATTTCCATTCTGGCAACACTCCTGCTGATTGCTGCTATGGTGCTGAATGCGCCAATTATTCAGTATACGGCAACTGATAATTTTAACCAGATTACACAGATTTCAATTATGAAATATTTCAAGACCCGAAAGCCTATGCAGTATATTGAAGGCAATATCAAAAGCATGACACAGAAACAGGTAGAAATCCGCGAAGATGTGGATTCTGATTCTGATGACGGCCTTGATTTGAAACAGACTATCGAGGGACAGTTCACAGTGCTGTTTCTGGGATTCGACAGTACCGAAAACGGAAGCGGTCATCTGCATGATGTCAATTATCTGATTCAGTTCAATCTGTGGAATGCCAGCATGAGCATTCTCCAGATTCCGCGTGATACCTACACGCCAAGCTATACAAATGCCTATACGCATAAATTCAACAGCGTGTACACGTTCGGCAACGAGAAGAAAAGCAATATCCAAAGAGTTGTAGACTGTGTGCAGGAGAATTTCGGCGTTCCCGTGGATGCCTATGTCACAACTACCTGCGACAATGTGGCCGCTATTATTGATATTGTCGGCGGTGTGCCGATTGATATGCCCTATCCGATTGTATTCGAGGCGGATAAAGTCATCCCCAACGGCGAACAGGTGCTCAGCGGTGAAGAAGCCGAATGGTTCTTAAGATTCCGCTATGGCTATCAGGACGGCGATATCGGCCGTGTTCAGGCACAGAGAATTTTCATGGCTGCCGCTATGAAGAAAGCCATCAGCATGAATTCCGTGCAGATTTTCAGTGCCGTGAATAAAATCTACAAGCAGGAATTAATCGCTACGGATATGAGCATGGAAGATATCAGCCGTCTTGCCGATTTGGCAGGTACAATTGATATGGCGAATGTCAATGTCTTCATGCTCCCCGGTGAATATACCATGGCGGATGACCAGGCTATCTGGTCGGTGCATAAATCAGCCGCGCTGGAAATGCTGAACCAGTATTTCCGAACCCAGCAAGTCCCCCTTTCTGCCAAGAAAAGCACGATTGTGGAATATATCCCAGAGGGCGAATATCAAAGCACGGCTTATGACAATATGGCCGGAAATCTTCAGGATATCGACGAAAACGGCGGTGCTGACCCCGAATTAAACTATAATTATAAAGACAAATATGACAGGGATTATGATGAAAGAAATCAGAAAGAAACAGAATCTGTTTCAGATGATGACCAAGACAACGAAGATTAATTTCTATAATTTTACAAGAGGTGATTTATTTTATGACAGCAGAAGAAAAAATCAGAATCGCAGTCAAGGCACTTGACTCCAAAAGAGCCGAAAATATTCAGGTGCTGAAAGTCAGAGATTTGACTATCTTAGGCGATTATTTCATTATCGCAAACGGCAACAGCACCACACAGACAAAGGCACTCGCTGAAGAAGTCGAATTTCAGCTCTCTCAGAACGGTGTCGAGCCCCATCACACAGAGGGCATGAACGGCTCTAACTGGTATATTCTGGACTATACAGACGTGATTGTCCATGTGTTCTATCAGGAAACAAGAGATTTCTACCGTCTCGAACAGCTCTGGGCGGATGCCGAACAGGTCGATATCTCTGACCTGATTATTAAAGAAGGCGAATAACTATGCCGGAACAGGGAAAGAAAATCATCACAGGAATCGGCGGTTATCTGATTCTGAAACAGATTATGAATGTCATATTCGGTGCAGGTATTTTTACTACGTTTCTGCCGGTGGTGATTGCTGTATTTCTGTATCTGAATTTATGGAGATATACAAATTATGCATCAGCGGTGGTGATTTTGCTGATTGTGTTCCGCTATCTTCCGGACAATCTCCGCGGACTGCCGGGTACATGGCTGTATCTGACAGAGGGCATTCTCGACATCGGTGCTTCCGTGATGCTGATTTGCTCCCCGGATGTCAAAGCCTATTTTAACAAAACTGAATAAGGCTTTTTAAGCCTGTTTATAAGAAAGAAGGAATTTTTTTCATGAACAAGTACGATTACGAGAAAATTGAAAAGAAATGGCAGAATTACTGGGATGAACATCAGACATTCCATGCAGAGAATGACTATTCCAAGCCGAAATTTTATGCGCTGGTAGAGTTTCCCTATCCGTCCGGACAGGGCTTGCATATCGGTCATCCGAGACCTTACACAGCTATGGATATTGTAGCCAGAAAAAGAAGACTCGAAGGCTATAACGTTCTGTTTCCCATGGGCTGGGATGCATTCGGTCTGCCAACGGAGAATTTCGCCATCAAGAACAAGATTCATCCGGCAATCGTCACACAGAACAACGTCGCAAGATTCAAAGGACAGCTGAAATCTCTGGGCTTGAGCTTCGACTGGGACAGAGAAGTGAATACCACTGACCCGGATTATTTTAAATGGACACAGTGGATTTTTCTTCAGTTATTCAAGAAAGGTCTTGCCTATAAAAAAGAAATGGCTGTCAACTGGTGTACTTCCTGCAAAGTCGTACTCGCAAACGAAGAAGTTGTCGGCGGACGCTGTGAACGGTGCGGAGGAGAAGTCATCCGTAAAGTCAAAAGCCAGTGGATGCTCAAAATTACAGAGTATGCCCAGAGACTGATTGATGATTTATCCGAAGTCAACTATCTGGATAAGATTAAAGTTACCCAGACAAACTGGATTGGCCGTTCCGAAGGCGCGGAAGTCGATTTTGAAACTACTGCCGGAGATACTCTGACTGTTTATACTACCCGTCCGGATACGCTGTTCGGTGCGACTTATATGGTTATCGCGCCCGAACATCCCATGATTGAAAAATGGGCTGACAAGCTCACTAATATGGATGCTATCAGGGCATATCAGGAACTGGCCTCCAAGAAATCTGATTTCGACAGAACCGAAATGAATAAAGACAAGACTGGTGTCAGACTCGAAGGTGTCAAGGCCGTAAATCCGGTCAACGGCACGGAAATTCCGATTTTCATTTCTGACTATGTTCTGATGAGCTACGGAACAGGTGCTATCATGGCCGTACCTGCTCACGATGACAGAGACTGGGAATTCGCAAAAGTATTTAATATCCCCATGATTGAAGTCGTTGCCGGCGGAAATATCGAAGAATGCGCCTTTACAGACTGCGCAACCGGCGTGATGGTGAATTCCGGCTTTCTGACAGGTCTTTCTGTTGAAGATGCCAAAGTCAAGATTAAAGACTGGCTCGAAGAAACTGGAAAAGGTCACAGAAAAGTCAATTTCAAGCTCCGTGACTGGGTGTTCAGCCGTCAGAGATACTGGGGCGAACCGATTCCGCTTGTCAACTGCGAAAAGTGTGGCTGGGTAGCCGTTCCGGAAGAAGAACTTCCTCTCCGCCTGCCGGAAGTCGAAAGCTATATGCCGACCGATAACGGCGAATCTCCGCTGTCTACGCTGGAAAGCTTCATCAATACGACATGCCCCTGCTGTGGTGCTCCGGCAAAGCGCGAAACCGATACTATGCCCCAGTGGGCTGGCTCATCATGGTATTTCCTGCGCTACTGCGACCCGCATAATGACAAGGCATTAGCCTCCAAAGAGGCTCTGCAATACTGGATGCCCGTCGACTGGTACAACGGCGGTATGGAACATACTACCCTGCATCTGCTGTATTCCAGATTCTGGAACAAGTTCCTGTATGATATTGATGCTGTTCCCTATAAAGAACCCTATATGAAGCGTACTTCACACGGCATGATTCTCGGCGAAGACGGCCAGAAAATGTCCAAGTCCAGAGGAAATGTCATCAATCCGGATGATGTTGTCCGTCAGTACGGCGCAGATACCCTCAGACTGTATGAAATGTTTATCGGCGATTTCGAGAAAACTGCTCCGTGGAGTCCGTCCAGTATCAAGGGATGCAAGCGTTTCCTTGACCGTGTATGGGCATTGCAGGAAATCCTCACTGACGGTGATGCTTACCGTCCGGAACTGACTTCCGCATTCCATAAGACTATCAAGAAAGTTTCCGAAGATATTGAGTCACTCAAGTTCAATACCGCCATTGCTTCTATGATGGCTCTGGTCAATGATATCTATACTTCCGGAAGTATCACCAGAGCGGAATACAGAACGCTCCTGATGCTCCTGAATCCGTTCGCACCTCACCTCACAGAAGAACTGTATGAAATCTGCGGTTTCGGCGGTGTCCTGAACGAACAGAAATGGCCGGAATTTGATGAAGCTCTCTGCACAGACCAAACTGTCGAAATTGTTGTGCAGATTAACGGCAAGGTCAAGACAAAACTCAGTATTCCGGCAGATGCCGAGAAAGATGCTGTTCTGGCACAGGCACTTGCAGAACCCAAAATCGCAGAAGCGACTGCCGGAAAAACGCTCGTCAAGCAGATTTATGTACAAAATAAACTCGTGAATTTTGTAGTAAAATAACAAAGTTTTTGTAATTTGAAAAAAGTTGTTGACAAAACTTTACTTGTATGATATAATAAGAACATGCCATTCGTAAAGTAATTTAAAATATTATGAATGTGATAAGGGTGAAAGCTGATTCCCGCAAGGGTTTTAGTATAACTATCTGTCTTGCAGATAGACCTCTAAGGTAAAGGGAGGGAATAAGAAATGGCAGAAGTTCGTGTTGGCAAGAATGAATCTCTGGACACCGCTTTAAAGCGCTTTAAGAGGTCTTGCGCAAAGGACGGCGTAATTGCCGAAGTTCGTAAAAGAGAACATTACGAAAAACCTTCGGTAAAACGCAAGAAAAAGTCCGAGGCTGCTCGCAAGCGCAAGTATTAATAAGCTGTTATGAAATGCAAGGGTGTGCCTTTCGGTGCGCCCTTGTTTTTTCAGGTGCAGGGGAGGTGTTCGGATGTTCAAAACAATGATTGCTGTCAGGTCAGTGTGCGATATTACACCGCAGTTGCTCAGAAGCATGGGCGTGAAAGGCCTGCTTCTGGATATCGACAACACGCTGACAACACATGATAATCCTGCTCCGGCAGAAGGCGTGCTCGATTGGATTGCCGAGATGAAACAAGCCGGAATCCGGATGAGACTTGTCTCGAATAATCATGAGCCAAGAGTAAAGCCGTTCGCGGAAATGCTGGGGATTCCCTGCGTCTGCGAAAGCCTGAAGCCGTTAAGCAGAGGATTCATTACGGCAATGAAAGAAATGCACCTGCCGAAAGAAAGCCTCTGTGTCGTCGGCGACCAGATTTATACAGATATCTGGGGAGCGAATCTGTTCGGTGTCAAGAGCATCTATGTCAGACCCATGCAGAAGGAAACATGGAAAGGGCACGAATTCCTGTGCATCAAGCGTGTGCTGGAAGTGCCGTTCCTGCCGAAAGAATATCAGTATCTTCCGGCGAAAATCAAGAAAGAAAGCTAGTGAGTTCATGAAAAAGATTTTAATCATGCACGGCCCGAATTTGAATCTGCTTGGTGAGCGTGAGCCGGGAATTTACGGAGATACCAATTTTGAAGCCGTCAATCAGCATCTTCTGGCATATGCAGAAGAACTCGGATTGCAGGCAGAAATTTTTCAGTCAAATCACGAGGGTGCTCTGATTGACAAGCTCCACGAAGCAAGAAAGGAATTCGCCGGAGTCGTGCTCAATGCCGGTGCATATACGCATTACAGCTATGCGATTTCGGATGCTATCAAGGCGATTAAGATTCCGGTCATTGAAGTGCATATCAGCAATATTTTCGCAAGGGATGAATTCCGTTCCAAATCCGTGATTGCGCCCGTCTGCGCCGGAAGCATTTCCGGTTTAGGGACAATGAGCTATAAACTGGCAATATTGGCTTTAGCGGAGATGACAAAATCATGAAAGAACGCATTCAGAATTTAATTAAATTATTTCAGGATAAGGCCGACTGCGCCCTGATTACGGACGACATCAACAGAAGATATCTGACAGGTATGAAGTCTTCCGCCGGGTATGTGCTGGTATTTCCGGAACAGAGTTATCTGCTGATTGATTTCCGGTATATCGAAAAGGCAAGGGAAACTGTCAAGCACTGTCAGGTTATCGAACAGAAAGGGAATCTTTTCCGGCAGTTTGATGAATTATTCCAGAAGCATCACGCAAACACAATTGCTGTCGAAGCACAGAGCCTGACGCTCCAGAGATGCGACAATCTGAAAAATCATATGAAGAATTACGAATTCCTGACAGATAATACGCTCAGTCAGGCTCTCTATGATTTGAGAACGGTCAAGTCTCCCGAAGAAATCACAAAAATCAAATCTGCACAGAAAATCGCAGAAGATGCCCTCTCGGCACTTCTGGAAAAGCTTCATGCAGGTATGACGGAAATTCAGGTTGCTCTGGAACTGGATTTCTATATGAGAAGCCACGGCGCAGAGGACTTGTCTTTCGAGACAATCGCCCTCACAGGAGCACATACGTCCATGCCCCACGGCGTTCCGGATGAAAGAGTGATTCAGAAAGGCGATTTCGTCCTGATGGATTTCGGCGCAGTCGTGGACGGCTATCACAGCGATATGACCAGAACTGTGTGTGTCGGCGAACCTTCCGCAGAAATGCGTGAAGTGTATGAAATCGTCCGCACTGCACAGGATACTGCCAGAGCTGCCGCAAAATCCGGCATTTCCGGAAAAGAACTGGACGCTTTTGCCCGTGATGTCATCACACAGGCAGGGTACGGCGAATATTTCGGCCACTCGCTCGGTCACGGAGTCGGCCTCGAAATTCATGAATTTCCCGTCGCAAGCCCCAACAGAGACCAGCTTCTTCCGGCAGGCGGTGTTGTGACCATTGAACCGGGTATTTATCTCCCCGGAAAGTTCGGTGTACGAATTGAAGATTTCGTGCATATTACCAAAAACGGCTGTGAAAATTTGACAAATATTCCAAATAGTTTGATTTGTCTCTGATATTTCAGAATAACTATTGCAAAATTTCTGTTTTTGGTGTAAAATAAATATATTAAGTCTAATATTAAAAATACGGAGGTTTTTATTTTATGATTACAGCAGGCGATTTCAGAAACGGTGTTACTTTTGAACTGGACGGCAACGTTGTTCAGGTTGTAGAATTCCAGCATGTAAAACCCGGCAAGGGCGCAGCCTTTGTCAGAACCAAGTACAAGAATGTCATCACAGGTTCTGTGGTAGAACGTTCTTTCAACCCGACAGAAAAATTTCCCACTGCTTTCATTGAAAGAAAAGATATGCAGTATTCCTATGCTGACGGCAATCTGTATCACTTTATGGATACTGAAACATGGGAAGATGTTGCTATCGAAGAAGAAAAGCTCGGTTCTAACTTCAAGTTTGTCAAGGAAGAAATGGTTGTCAAGGTGCTTTCCTACAAGGGCAATGTATTCGGCGTAGAACCGCCCTATTTCGTAGACCTTCAGGTAACACAGACTGACCCCGGATTCGCCGGCGATACAGCTACCAATGCTTCCAAGCCCGCTACTCTCGAAACCGGCGCAGAAATCCGTGTTCCGCTGTTCATCAACGAAGGCGACATGATTCGTGTGGATACCAGAACCGGTGAATATATGGAGCGTGCAAAGTGATGGATAAAATTTCCTATTTAAAAGGCCTTATGGAAGGTCTGGGCGTTCACCCGGAATCCAGAGAAGGCAAGCTGTTCGGTGCTGTCTGCGATGCTCTTGAAGAATCCGCAGAATATGCCAAAAAGCTGGAAAACCGCATTTCCGAACTTGAGGAGCTGTGCAGTATCCTTGATGAGGATTTAAGCGTGATTGAAGAACTCGTCGATAACGAAGAAGGCGGTTGCAGTGCATGTCCCTCTTCTGATACCAAAATCAAGTATTATTATCCCGAAAAAGAACAGAAAAAAACAGAAGCTCCCGATACAGATACAGTATCTGACGACGGAGAAGAAGAAAATCTTGTTCCGGATTTTTCCGCGGAAGATGATGCTGACGGCGATTTCCTCGACGAAGAAGAATATGAGACTATCTGCCCGACCTGCGGAAAGGTGATTCTGCTCGATGAGCGTATGCTCGAAGAAGGCGAAACTATCTGCCCCAACTGCGGGGAAGAACTGGAATTTGATTTTGATGAAGAAGAAATCGAAAGTCTTGCGCCTTCCAGTGACAGCGAAACAGACGAATAATTTTTTTAGTATCTCAGAACAGCGGCGGAGTGATTTCG
>SVNI01000043.1 GCA_015066975.1 Ruminococcus sp.
ATTCCCTATGGTCTGTACCGTGCCGAAGGCTATATCTCTGCGATGCAGGCACAGAAAGTCACCGGATTCAGTGATGCGGATTTGGAAATCCTCTGGACGGCTATTCTTAATATGTTTGAAGATGACCATAGTGCTGCAAGAGGGAAAATGTGTCTGAGAAAATTATATATTTTCAAGCATGAAACTCCCCTTGGAAATGCTCCCTCTCATGTCCTGTTTGATAAAATCAGAATCGAGAAAAAACCGGATGTCACTGCCCCCAGAGCCTTTTCTGATTATCAGATTACAGTTGACGAAATAATGCCCGCAGGTGTGACCCTGATTCAAAAATGAACGAAGAACCGACAATCAATATCCGGTCGATTCAGCATTTTATGTATTGCCCCAGACGCTATGCATTACTGGAACTGAATCAGGACTGGAGCGAAAATGCCCTTGTCACGCCCCACGCGGGCGTGTGAGTTGAAACAAATAAAAATTTTAATTAAAGAAAGGGTGAACTGTTATGTACGAAATTAGCATTGCATTACAGAATAAGGGATAAAAGATATATGGGAACGACTGTTTACAATCTTGAAAAAGCGCATTGTCAGGATGACCCAGCTGTGCAGTATGCTGAATACAAAGACTATCAGATTGGCAAAGTAACCTATCGGGTGTGGTCAGCCTTTACAGGTTCGCAGAATGTCGCGGATATTCTTTCAGGACTGATGCTCAGAAAACTGGAATCAGGCGAACAGAACACTATGCAATTATCACAACTGAAAGCCTGATTTTTAGTCAGAATTTACAAATTTTATAAAAGCAGGCGGATATTGCTGGATTTTTCAAGCGGTTTATGATATAATGATGCTTGTGAGCAGATAGTAGCATTTTATTGCAGGTTATCATGGAGAAATACAATGAAGAAGGTAATTAAAAAGCTTAGTATCACTTTTTGCATTATTTTGTTATTCTTTTTATTGATTATCTTAAATAGAAGACAGGTTATAAATACGGAATATGGCGATTCTTTTACAGTTATAATCAGTTTGTTGGATGAGGAAGATTTTCTGAAAGATAATCATTCTGATTTTGCTTTACCCGTATACTATAATGATAAACATGATTTAACTCCAATATGTGATGATGAATATTTTAGATGCTATAGATTTAAAAATAATAAGGAAGATTTTTTCATTTGTAAAATCAAGGGAAATGATGATTTTTTCTCTGTAAGTATGACAGATGAAGAATACGCACAATACATTATTAAAATTAATTCAAAAAAAATAAAATCAAATTTTCTTACGGATAGTTATTTAATGGAAATATGCCTTCCTTATTTAGATAGTTTATATCATGATGAATTTATAGAACTAGCTAAGAAGTTTGTTTCAAAAGATTTTGAAGGTTTAGATAAGTATGGGCTAACAAATACTGAAGACGAAACAGAGTTAACTCGAAAAACTAAAATAATGGAAGAATATTTACAAAAAAATCGGAAAGTTAAATAACAAAGTATCATAAATACATGATTCGGACTGATGCGGATTTCAGCTTGAAAAACGGCTCTTTAAAAATAACCAGCGGTCGCTGGTTCAGTCCAGTCACAAGCTTTGGTTAAAAATCTGTATTTCTGATTCAGAAATGCAGATTTTTATACATGTTTGCATAAAGGAGATAATAACATTATGGAACAATATCAGATTACAGGAATGAGCTGTGCAGCTTGCAGTGCAAGAGTAGAAAAAGCAGTATCTTCTGTAGAAGGGGTTACTTCATGTTCAGTCAGTTTGCTGACAAATTCAATGGGGGTCGAGGGCAGTGCTTCTTCTGCTGAAATCATTCACGCTGTCGAAGATGCAGGCTATGGTGCTTCTCTGAAAAATGCAGAAAAAAACACTTCTGCTGATGAAGATGCCCTCACTGACAGAGAAACTCCCATACTGAAAAAAAGACTGATTGCTTCTGTGATTTTTCTGCTTCCGCTGATGTATCTGTCTATGGGGCATATGATGTGGAACTGGCCGCTTCCGGCATGGTTTGACGGAAATCATGTCGCAATGGGATTGGTTCAGCTCCTTCTGACGGCAATTATCATGGTAATCAATCAGAAGTTTTTTATCAGCGGATGCAAAGGACTGATACACCGCACACCGAATATGGATACACTTGTCTCGATGGGTTCAGGAATTTCTTTTCTGTGGAGTGTCTTAGTGCTTTTCGATATGACAAAAGCGGTTGTGAACAGAAATGAAGAAGCGGTCATGAACGATATGATGAATTTCTATTTTGAAGCATCTGCTATGATTCTCACTTTGATAACCGTCGGAAAAATGCTCGAAGCCCGTTCCAAAGGCAAAACAACAGATGCTCTCAAAAATCTGATGAAGCTTTCACCGCAGACTGCTGTGATAGAATCCGGCGGAACAGAAAAAACTGTTCCTGTGGGACAGGTCAAAGCTGGTGATATCTTTCTGGTTCGTCCGGGGGAAAATATTCCTGTAGACGGTATGATTCTGGAAGGTCAGAGTGCTGTCAATGAATCCGTTCTGACAGGGGAGAGCATTCCGGCAGATAAATCGGCAGGCGATAAAGTTTCTGCCGGAACGCTTAATCAATCAGGCTTTCTGCGGTGTGAGGCAACACATGTCGGCGAAGATACGGCACTGTCTCAGATAATTAGAATGGTCAGTGATGCTGCGGCTACTAAAGCACCTATCGCAAAGATAGCAGACAAAGTTTCCGGAATTTTTGTGCCGGCGGTTATCGGGATTGCCGTGCTGACGTTCATCATCTGGATGATTGCCGGACAAACAGTCAGCTATGCCTTGACAAGAGCGGTTTCCGTTCTGGTGATAAGTTGTCCCTGTGCGCTGGGATTGGCAACCCCTGTTTCGATTATGGTCGGGAACGGTGTCGGCGCACGGAACGGCATTCTGTTCAAAACGGCAGTTTCTCTTGAAGAAACTGGAAAAGTTCAGATAGTTGCTCTTGATAAAACCGGAACTATCACCAGTGGTCAGCCCGAAGTGACAGACATCATTCCGGTTTCTGTCAGTGAATCGGAATTGCTTGCTGTCGCACTGGCTCTTGAAAAAAAGAGTGAACATCCTCTTGCAAAAGCGGTTCTGCAATATGCCGAAGAGAAAAATCTGACTGCACGAGAAGTCACAGATTTTACAGTTCATGCCGGAAACGGGCTGGAAGCGGTTCTGGATGGAAATCACCTTTATGGCGGAAATCTGAATTTTATCCGGAAAAAAGCGGAAATTTCTTCCGAAACAGAACAGATAGCCAATCAGCTTGCACAGGATGGCAAAACACCTCTGTTTTTTGCTGTCAATCAGCAGCTGGCAGGGATTATCGCCGTCGCTGATACGATAAAGAAAGACTCTCCCGAAGCTGTCAGACAGATGCAGAATATGGGAATTCAGGTTGTTATGCTCACTGGAGATAATCAGCAGACTGCCGAAGCTATCGGAAAGCAGGCAGGTGTGAATCATGTCATTGCAGGTGTTCTGCCTGACGGAAAAGCAAAAGTCATTCAGGAGCTTCAAAAACAGGGCAAAGTCATGATGATTGGAGACGGCATCAATGATGCGCCGGCTCTTACCTGTGCGGATATTGGTATAGCTATCGGGGCGGGAACAGATGTTGCGATTGATGCCGCGGATGTGGTATTGATGAAAAGTACTTTGACTGATGCCGCGGCGGCGATTCGGTTGAGCCGAGGTGCGCTGCGGAATATTCATCAGAATCTGTTCTGGGCATTTATTTATAATGTGATTGGCATTCCGTTAGCGGCAGGGGCATTTATCGGATTATTCGGCTGGGAACTGAACCCGATGTTCGGCGCAGCAGCAATGAGCCTTTCCAGTTTCTGTGTTGTGACCAATGCGCTCCGGCTGAATCTGCTGAAAATTTATGATACCAGACATGACAGAAAATTAAAGCATCCGGCAGAAATTTCAGTTCTTCCTGAAAATCTGCAAAAATCAGAAGAAAATCAACAGACTTACACACTCCGGATTGAAGGCATGATGTGTCCGCATTGTGAAGCGACTGTTCAGAAATGTCTGGAAGCGTTTCCGGAAGTGGAGAAAGTAACTGCAAGTCATGAAGACGGAACGGCTGTTATCTATCTGAACAGTTCTTTACAGCATCTTGATGAGATGAAACAGGCCGTTACTGAAAAAGGCTATCCGGTACAAAAATAAAATTTGCATCCAAATTATAAATAATTTGTGAACAAATTATGACTTTAAATCAATTCTTAATCTTTTTGCAATAGAAAAATTTTGTTTTTTATATAAAAGTATTGACTTTGTTGTACTTTTTTGATATACTTAGATAAAATTATTCTGCATCAATGCAGAGAGAGGGGAATTTTTTTATGAAGAAACATACCGTTTCAGCACTGACACTTGCGCTGTGTCTGCTGAATTCCGGAACTTCTGCCACACAGATAGCTGTATCTGCGGCAGATGAAACACTCACTTACGGGGCTTTGAACTATCAGGCTGAAAATGGTGGTATCACGATTACCGGCTGTGATGCAAAGGCAGAATCTGTTGAGATTCCGTCCGAAATTGACGGCATTCCGGTGACAAAAATCGGTGCGACGGCATTCTATGGCTGTGCGCTGACTTCTGTTGTGATTCCGGAGGGAGTAACAGATATTGGCTCTGGTGCGTTCTGGCACAGCAAAAATCTGACAGAAGTGTCACTGCCGTCTACTTTAACAACGATTGAACGTCTCGCATTTAATGACTGCCCGGCTTTGCTTTCCATTTCTTTTCCGGAAAGCCTGACAACTGTCGGGTATAATGCCTTTACAGATACTGCATGGCTTACTGAACAGAAAGCACAATCGCCTTTTGTTACGGCTAATCATATTCTGATTGATGCCACTGCAACAGTCACCAATGTGCTTGATGAAGTTGCTGCCGAAAAAGAACGCAGAGCACAGGCAATCGAAGACTCTAAAAACTGGGAGCGCGCCGGAATTCTTACCAATCAGGAAGGATATTTTCCGAATCTGGATAAAAAAGCAACCCTTCTTTCAGATGCATCATCCGGCATAGCATTTGAACTGCTCGACGAAAACGGGAATACAGTGTTTTCCGGCATTTCCCTGCCGAAAGGACTGGATGCCGATTCCGGAGATATGGTGCATATTCTTGATTTTTCTGATTTTGCTACAGAAGGAACTTATACCCTGAAAGCCGAAACGGGAGAAACTTCCAGAGCGTTCCGGATTGGCATACTGGATATTTATTCCGGACTTGTCTATGATGCTCTGAATTATTTCTATCAGAACCGTTCCGGCATTGAAATCGAAGAACAGTATATTACATCTGGAAATCCTTCTGAACTCGCCCGCGCAGCCGGTCATGTCTCGGATATTGCGGAAATTCAGAGAATATGGGGTTATCCGACTTCCGGCACACAGGATGTTTCCGGTGGCTGGTATGATGCCGGAGACCACGGAAAATATGTCGTCAACGGCGGTATTTCACTCTGGCTGATGCAGAATCAGTATGAACGTGCTCATCTGAACGGTACAGATGAAGCCTATCAGGACAGTGCTATGAAAATTCCGGAAAACGGAAACGGGATTGCTGACCTTCTGGATGAGTCGCGTTATGAAATGGAATGGATGCTGAAAATGATTGTGCAGGACGGCGACTATAAAGATATGGCATATCATAAAGTACATGATATCAAGTGGACTTCACTGGCAACTGCGCCGTCAGAAGATACCATGTCCAGAATCCTGATTCCGCCTACAACAGCCGCTACGCTGAATCTGGCGGCCTGCGGTGCACAGGCATACCGTCTCTGGAAGGAGATTGACCCGGATTTTGCAGAAGTTTGTCTGACCGCCGCTGAAAATGCATATTCTGCCGCAAAAGCACATCCGGAAATGTATGCATCTTCTGTCGAATACGGCGGCGGTGGTGCTTATGGTGACGATGTCGTAACAGATGAATTCTACTGGGCGGCATGTGAATTATATGCTTCTACCGGAAAAGAAAGCTATTATTCTGATTTGCAGAATTCTGATTTTGCTTTTGCTGTTCCGTCCGACCTCAGCGGTGGAGAAGCGGATAATCTGCCGGGCAGTTTCGACTGGGGACACACAGCGGCACTCGGTTCTATGACACTGCTGCTTCATGATGAAGTTCTGAATGCAGAAGAACAGCAGGTACTCCAATCAAATCTGACGGAAACAGCAGATTATTATCTCTATCTGGAAGAAAATCAGGGCTATGGTCTGCCTTATCAGGCAAATCCGGACGGCGGTTATGTCTGGGCATCCAATTCATTTGTATCTGATAATGCAATAATTCTGGCATATGCATATGATGAAAATCAGGAGGCAAAATATCTTAACGGCATGGTCGGCGCAGTGGATTATCTGCTTGGCCGGAATCCGCTGGATTATTCTTATGTAACAGGTTACGGTATTCACAGTGTACAGTATCCCCATCACCGCTGGTGGGCAAAATCACTGGATTCCAATTATCCCAAAGCCCCCTGCGGTGTACTGGTCGGCGGTGCGAATACCGGAAGAGAAGATTCTGTTGTAAAAACAGCTTGGGATGGCATGGAAATTCCTCCTCAGAAAGCTTATCTAGATGATATTCAGGCATATTCTGTCAATGAATGCGCCATCAACTGGAATTCTTCACTTGCGTGGACAATTTCCTATCTGTGCGAACAGAACGGCGGTATTCAGGCAGGACAGGCTTCCGGCGGTGTCCAGATTCCGGAACTTCCTCTGCCGGAAGATGTGCAGATTCCTGAATTTATCATTACCGTTCCGGATGGTATCACTGGTATTGGCGAACAGGTATTCGGAAAATATAACAGCTATATTAATGAAGTCATTCTGCCGGACAGCGTGAAAAATATCGGAAAACAGGCTTTCTTTGAGTGTTCCAATCTGCAAGAGCTGACACTTCCGGAAACTGTCGAAGCCGTCGGAGAAAAAGCCTTTGCCGGAACACCTTGGCTCACCAAAGTACAGGCGGATTCACCTTTGCTGATTATCAACGGACTTCTGATTGATGGTAATGCCGCTAAGGGTGATGTGACAATTCCGGATGGTGTGACTTCTGTACTCGGAAATGCGTTCTATATGAATACAAATATTACTTCTGTGAGCATTCCGGAAGGGGTGCAGAATATCGGTGCAAATGCATTTGACGGCTGTGAAGCCCTGACAAGCCTGACACTTCCGGAAAGTCTGAAAACTATCAGAGAAAAAGCTTTTTCTGATACTGCCATCACAGAACTGACCATTCCGGCAGGTGTGACGGAAATCGAAGACGAAGCCTTTATTAATTGCAAATCCCTTCCGGAAGTAACTGTGCTTGGTGCAGATACCAGAATCGGAACAAAAGCATTCGGCTGTACTTCTACATTTACAGCAACCGGACAGTATTCTTATATTTTTGTATATCGTGTGATGGAAGATTTCGCTCTCATCTGCAATCCGAATTCTGTTGCTGACAGCTATGCTTCTGATACAGGCATACAGAAAGCATGTTTCGGTGATGTTGACAATGACGGTGAAGTTTCTATCCTGGATGTGATTACTATTAATAAAAATATTCTTGGCAAAGAAGAACTGACTGCTGTCCAGCAGAAAGCAGCAGATGTCAATCACAACGGAGCACCGGATTCCAGTGACTCCCTTGCAGTGATGAAATATCTTGTCGGTCTGCTGACTTCTTTCTGAAACAAATCATAAAACAGAAAAACAGTTCCGCTTTCAGAACGGAACTGTTTTTTTGTTAGAATTAAAAAAACGGCCAAGCTTTTGCTTAGCCGTTTTGAAATCATTCCAGTTCAAATGCACCGGTATAAAGCTGATAATAATGTCCTTTCTGCGCAATTAATTCGTCATGACTTCCTTTTTCGATAACTTTGCCGTGGTCAAGTACCATAATCAGGTCAGAATTGCGTACTGTCGAGAGACGGTGTGCGATAACGAAAACAGTTCTGCCATGCATAAGCTTGTCCATTCCGGCGGAAACAATAGCTTCTGTACGGGTATCGATAGAAGATGTTGCTTCGTCAAGAATCATCACAGGCGGGTCAGCGACGGCAGCTCTTGCAATAGCAATAAGCTGTCTTTGTCCTTGTGAGAGATTTGCACCGTTTCCGGTGAGTTCTGTTTGATAGCCTTCCGGCAGACGGCTGATAAAATCGTCTGCCCCGGCGAGTTTGGCGGCCGCAATGCATTCTTCATCCGTTGCATCAAGTTTGCCGTAACGGATATTATCCATGACAGAACCTGTGAACAGGTTCGTTTCCTGCAATACAAGGCCGAGAGAACGTCTTAAATCTGATTTTCGGATTTTATTGATATTAATACCGTCATAGCGGATTTTTCCGTCAGCGATATCATAGAAACGGTTAATCAGATTGGTGATAGTGGTCTTGCCTGCGCCGGTTGCACCGACAAAGGCGATTTTCTGGCCGGGCTTTGCATAGACAGAAACATCATGCAGAACAGTTTTTCCCTCTTCATAGGCGAAATCTACGTTAAACATGCGCACATCACCCTGCAACTGGGTATAAGTGACAGTGCCTTCTGCCTTGTGAGGATGTTTCCAAGCCCAGTGTCCGGTATGCTTTTTGGTTTCCTTGACAGTGCCGTCCGGAAGGATTTCTGCATTGACAAGTTTTACATAGCCTTCGTCGGTTTCGGGTTCTTCGTCCATCAGGCTGAAAATTCTGTCTGCTCCGGCAAGTGCCATCACTACAGCATTAATCTGCTGGGCTACCTGATTCACGTTTCCGGTGAACTGTTTTGTCATGTTCAAGAATGCGACAACAATGCTGACATCCAGCACCGCGCCGGAAAAACTGTAGTTCTTGACATGATTCAGCACCAGAATACCGCCGATAACAGCAATCAGAACATACAGGATATTGCCGATATTCATGACAATAGGGCCAAGCGTGTTGGAATAGGCGTTCGCCCTGTAGCTGTCCTGACAGAGCTGTTCATTAATTTCGTCAAATTCTTCCTGACAGTTATCTTCATGATTGAAAACTTTTACGACTTTCTGGCCGTTCATGATTTCCTGAATATAACCTTCGGCATCACCGATAGATTTTTGCTGACGAAGGAAGTATTTTGCACTTCCTCCCCCCATGACTTTGGAGGCAAACATCATCGCGATAACTCCCACAATCGTAAGCAGGGTCAGCCAGAAACTGTAATACATCATGATGAAGAATACAGCCACAACAACCGTACCGGCTCTGAGCAGGGTAGGAAGTCCTTGGGAAATCAACTGCCGAAGCGTATCAATATCATTTGTGTAATAACTCATGATATCGCCGTGTTTATGCGTATCGAAATAGCGGACAGGCAGATTCTGCATTTTCTTGAACATGGCCTGACGCATCTTGTTCAGGAATCCCTGCGTGATAACCGCCATAAGCTGGGAATATACTGTAATTGCAACCGTAGCGATTAAATACAGCATGATTAAGAACATCATCATTGGGACAATCTGTTCGCTTGCCTTGCTCCAGTCCCATCCGCTTTCCAGTGCTTCTACAATGATTTTGATAACTTTCTGAATGTACATATCCGGAATTGAAGAGGCAACCGACGAGAAGATAATACATCCGATAGTAATCGGGACTAATTTCGGATAGAACGAAAACAGCATCTTGACAAGGCGCGAGAATACGCCTTTTTTTATCTGAGGTCTCTGCATAGGCATTTGTTTCGGCATTATTTTTCACCTCCGTTTGTCTGCTGTTGATATACTTCACGATAGATTTGATTTGTTGCAAGCAGTGTCTCATGTGTGCCCACTGCACTGATACTGCCGTTATCAAGCACGATAATCTGGTCAGCATCCTGTACAGAAGAAATTCTCTGGGCAATGATGATTTTTGTTGTCTCCGGAATAAATTCCCGGAATCCCTGCCGGATTAATGCATCTGTCTTGGTATCAACTGCACTGGTAGAGTCGTCCAGAATCAGGATTTTCGGCTTTTTGAGCAGTGCTCTTGCAATACAGAGTCTCTGCTTCTGACCGCCGGAAACGTTTGTACCGCCCTGTTCGATATGAGTATCATACTTGTCAGGAAATCTCTGGATAAATTCATCTGCCTGTGCAAGACGACAGGCTTCTTCAATTTCTTCATCTGTTGCACCGGCATTGCCCCATTTCAGATTATCTTTAATCGTACCGGAAAAGAGAACATTCTTCTGAAGCACCATTGCCACAGCATCACGCAGAGTTGTCAGGTCATAATTCCGGACATCCACATTGCCGACCCGGATACTGCCTTCTGTTACATCATACAGTCTGGGAATAAGCTGTACCAGTGTGGATTTACTCGAACCAGTACCGCCGATAATGCCGACTGTCTGCCCGGATTTGATATGCAAGTTAATATCCGCAAGTGCAAATTTCTTTGCCTGTGCCGAATATTTGAAGCTGACATTCTCGAAATCAATAGAACCGTCTGTGACAAGAGACAGTGCCTGTTCCGGATTGACAAGTGTCGGTTCTTCTTCCAGAACTTCATAAATACGCTTGACAGATTCCGCAGACATGGTAACCATAACGTAAATCATAGACAGGAACATCAGCGACATCAGAATTTGTACGCCGTAAGTAATCATGGCAGAAATCTGACCGATATCAACAGAATGGTCTACAATCGCCATTCTTGAACCTACTAACAGAATAAATACCATATCGAAATACATGCAGAGCTGCATCAGAGGGGTATTCAAAGCAATAATCTGTTCTGCCTTGGTGAAATCCTGACGGATGTCTTCTGCGGCTGTGCCGAATTTCTTCTTCTCGTATTCTTCACGGGAAAATCCCTTGACAACACGCATTCCGCGAACATTTTCTTCAATAGATTCATTCAGTTTGTCATATTTCTTGAATACTCTCCGGAATGCCGGCATGGCATTCTTTCCGATAAGTGCTAATCCTGCAAGCAGTACCGGAATTACAACCACAAAAGCTGTTGCAAGCTTTCCGCCCATGTAGAAGGCCATCACCGTAGAGAAAATAAACATCAGCGGGCTTCTTAGTCCCATACGGATTGTCATCATAAAAGCCATCTGTAAATTTGTGATATCTGTCGTCATTCTGGTAACAAGCGACGAGGAGGAAAATTTATCAATATTCTCGAAAGAATAGCTCTGCACCCTCTCAAACATGTCATGACGCAGATTTTTAGAGAGTCCTGTTGCGGCTTTGGATGCCGTAAATCCGGCCGAACCGCCGCACATCATGGAAAAAATCGCCATGATTGTCAGCAGAATACCAGTCCGCAGAACATCATTGATTGCCGCCTGATTCTGGATTTCATTTACCAGCCTCGCAGTCAGAAACGGCAGAAATGTTTCCAGCACTGCTTCACCAAGCATGAAAAACATTGTCAGAATGGTAGTTGATTTGTATTCACGCAGACAGGCAAGCAGTCTTTTCAGCATATGCATTCACAATCTTCCTTTCTTTTTGGATTTTTACTGATTTTTTGACGCATCTTTTTCGGATTTGGACTGATTCTGCTTTCTTTTGTGCATATTGCAGAAACAGCCGTGCAGGGTTTGCAGAGCCTGATAGAAGTCTTCGCGTTCTTCGGGAGTCATTTCATCAAACATGCTTTGATAGTAAACTGCTTTTTCAGATAAAAAATGTTCGATATAGTCTCTGCCTTTCTGAGTCAGTTTCAAGCGGACAATTCGCCTGTCACTGGGGTCGGAAATGCGTTCGGCGAAACAGCATTCTGTCAGGCGGTCAACGGTTTTGGTCATCTGCTGTTTGGGACTGTGCGTGAACCGTGCCAGTTCTGTCATGGTCATGGTTTCGCCGTGGTCTTTCAGTATCTGAATACAGTAGTACATGCCGAGGCTGATGCTGTCATCCAGCAAAGATTTAAAAGGCTTGTCTATCCAGTAATGCCACTGGGGCATAGTAGCCAGCAGAAGTTCCTGCAATTCTGAGGTTTTCATGAAATCACCTCTCTTTCTGAAAAAAAATAGTTCTCTTTTATGAATTGTCAGCAAAAAAGAATTGTCATAATAAGTTTACTATTTTTGAGCGGATTTGTCAATAGTGTTCTGAAATTTTGTAAATTGTGACAAAAAAACAGGACTGAAATCAGTCCTGTTTGTTATAATGCTGAATATCTGTTTAAGATTCCAGAATCGGATACTGTGCCAGTACCTGAACACCTTTTTGTGCCAGAGCTTTGACAGCAGCATCAAGTTCACGTTCGTTCAGCGGATTTTCTGTCAGGAATACAGTTTCGCCTTCTTCCGTGGAAATGGTCTTTTCAGAAATCTGACCGAATACTTCGTTCAATGTATTGATATCCGCAGAACTTGTGCGGAAATAATATTTGGCAGAAAAAGCCGCAAAATTTTCGATAAAGTCCGTGTCATGCACATTTTCCCATGTCTGGGACGGAATTGTGTGGTCAAGCTGGAGTTCTTCAATCATATCACCAAGTACTGCACTTGCAGTCGGGAACTTGCCAGCACCACGGCCATAGAACATCGCCTTGCCGATACCGTCACCGCGAACCATCACAGCATTGTAAACACCGTTGACCTGTGACAAAAGATTATCTTCTTCGACAGCCATAGGCATAACAGCAGGCAGAATCTTTCCGTTTGCAAGCTTCTGTACTCTTGCAATTAACTTGATAGAATAGCCAAGCTGACCGCAGAATTTTGTGTCTTTGAGTTCTACTTCACGGATACCCTTTGTGTAAACAGATTCCGGATATACATGCTTTCCGAATGCCAGAGAAGACAGAATGCAGATTTTACGGCAGGCATCAAAACCTTCTACATCAGCAGTCGGGTCTTTTTCAGCATAGCCCTTTTCCTGTGCAAGTGCCAGAGCTGCGGAAAAATCCATATTTTCTTTAATCATCTTGTTGAGAATAAAATTAGTCGTACCGTTCAGAATGCCCGCAATTGCAGAAAATTCATTTGCAGCAAGGCATTTATGCAGAGGACGGATAATCGGAATCGCACCGCCGACGCTGGCTTCAAAGAAGAAATTACAGTTATGTTCCTTTGCTTTCTTGAGAAGAATATCACCTCTGGCAGCTACCAGTTCTTTATTGGAAGTAGCAACGCTTTTTCCGGCTTCGAGACAGGATTTGACAAAATCGAAAGCCGGGTCGATACCGCCCATGCATTCAGCCACAACAGTGACATCCGGGTCGTTCAGAATCACCTGAATATCCTTGACAAGCTTATCTGCATAAGGTCTGTCGGGAAAATCGCGCAAATCCAGAATGTAGCCCATTTCGACTTTTTTTCCGCACCGTTTCTGGATGATTTCTTTATTTTTCTCAAATAACTCTACGACACCCGAGCCGACAACACCGCAGCCCAGTACTGCTAATTTTTCCATCTTAAAAAAACTCCTTCTGTTTTGAATCTTAATTATTCTCCGGACAGGATTTTGACATCGACAACGCCGTCAACCTGCATCAGATGTTCCTGCAATGAAACAGGGGAATGCAGACCGTTTCCGAGCCGAATTGAAAAAGTAACTGCTGCTACACCGTCAATGGGGATGTTCTGATTGACGGTCAGAATATTGGCTTCCAAATCATAAAGCGCAGAAAGAACGCTGGAAAGCACACCGGCTTCGTCACGGAGCACGGCTTGCAGGTTCATGATTCTCCTTGTAAGCTTGTCTTCATAGGAGAAAACGCAGTCCTTATATTTATAATATGCGCTTCTGGAGATGCCGACACGCTTACAGGCGGCGGCAGAGCTTTTTTCTTCTTTATTAGCGAGCAGTTTCTTGACTTCCAAGACTTTATTAATGACATCCGGCAGGACGGAAGCATCGACAACAATTAATTGATGTTCCATGCAAAAGCCCTCCTCTCATGAGTCAAATCGTCCGTGTACAAAAAACAATTGTACTTGCATCTTTAACTATAACATAGAATCCGGAATTTGTCAAGGGTTTTTTCAGGATTATTTGAGATTGTCAACTTAATATAAAAAATCAGTTGACAATAAAAGCGGAATGTGCTATAATAAAATCAGCAGTATGATTTTTTATTTTAGAAAAAAGGAGTTTTTGATTTATGTCACAGATAACAATGACTGCCCCTTCCGGAAATTCTGAAAAATCCCGAAAATCCGAATGGAGTGCCAGAGATTTGGCATTTACTGCAATGTTTGCGGCACTGATTGCTGTATGCTCATGGATTTCCATTCCGACGGCTGTGCCGTTCACACTCCAGACGTTTGCGATTTACTGCGCTCTCGAATGCCTCGGCGGAAAGAGAGGATTTTTCTCTGTATTGGTATATATTCTGCTGGGTGCTGTGGGAGTTCCGGTATTTGCAGGATTTTCCGGAGGCTTAGGCGTGATTCTGGGAACGACAGGAGGATATATTCTGGGCTTTCTGGCGAACGCCGGCGTTTACTGGGCTTTTGAAAAGCTTCCGCATCATGAAAAATTATGGATGAGATTAACTGCGCTCATTCTGGGCACGGTGCTCTGCTATGTGTTCGGGACAGCATGGTTTATGTTCGTCTATGCAAAGCAAGTAGAAGCTGTTGACCTCAGCACGGCTCTGAGCTGGTGCGTGACCCCGTTCTTAGGCTCTAATGTCCTGAAACTTGCGCTTGCAATTCTAATTTCTGACAGAATTAAAAAATATGTCAAGTTTTGAGTTAAGACCGCATCACGGCTTATGCATTGCTTTTTTTGAGGGAAAAGGCTATAATCCTGAATTTATCCGGCATATGGCAGAAATGATTTCTTATCTGGACTGCTGTAATCCGGAAATCAGGCTTGTTCTGCATACAGACAGAATCTGTTCTGCCTGTCCGCATAACAGGAATTCTGTCTGCGAAAGCGCACAGAAAGTCCTCAGCTATGACCGCGCTGTGCTCTCTCTGTGCGGTCTGGAAGAAAATCAGGTGCTCCTCTGGAAAGATTTTCAGTCTCTTGTCAGACTGAAAATTCTACAGCAGAGGAGTATTTCTGCTGTCTGCCGGGATTGTCAGTGGCTGTGTATCTGCTCCGGAAAACAACAGAAATTCTTGACATTTTCTGATAAATATGATAAAATAGCATTATAGATTTTATTATGTTTCGGGTGATGTGTTATGATTGGAATTCAGGACGGTGTTCTGAGAAAATATATCGGCAGTGAAGAAAAAATTATCATTCCGGACGGCGTAACCAAAATTGATTCTCTGGCATTCGGAAGATATAGCACGGGAAAAGAAGAAAATCCCTGTCCTAATCTGAAAGAAGTCGTTCTTCCGGAAACCGTCAGGGAGATTTCTGACGATGCATTTTGTCACTGCGAAACGCTGGAAAAAATCAATCTTCCGCATCGGCTGAAAAAAATCGGCGACAGTGCCTTCCACTGGTGCAGAAGTCTGGAAGAAATCATCATTCCAGATGGTATTTCAGAAATTCCGGCATTTGCGTTTGCAGGCTGTTATTCTCTGAAAAGAATTCACATTCCGGAAAGCGTGAAGCATATCGGTCTGCAGGCGTTTCACGGATGTCATCCGGAAAAGCTCATCATTCCGGAAAAAATTACGAATTTGTCGCCGGATGTCTGCGGGGGCAAAGGCTACAGAGCCAATATTGCAGAAGTATCTTATCAGAATATTCAGTTTTCTGCCCGGCAGTCCGATGATGTGAAATACGGCATTGATATTTATAGCTGTATTAAATTAATCAACGAGCATGATATTTCTGTTCAGATTCCCTCGCCGGAGAAAGAATATATTATTTTCCAGCTCTACTGCAAATATCCCGATGATAAAGAATTCATCCGCTTTCTGAAAGAAAAATTCATTTCCAAGTTCCGTGTGCTGATAGACCGCAACAAGCCGGAAATCGTAAGACAGCTTCTGGAAAATGGAAAATTCATTACCAAAAATAATATTAATTCCTGTTTATTTTATTCAGCAGAGCATAATACACCTGAAATTACCCTCCTGCTCACGGATTACAAATACAGGCATTTCGGCTATGAAGATATTGAAACTATCATCAGCCGGAAATTCGCATTATAAGACAGGAGGGATATTATGCCGGAATTTGAAATCACAGATGATGGTGTTCTGAGAAAATATAACGGCAGAAATCCGGATGTTGTTATTCCGGATATGCTGATTCATATCGGCGCACATGCCTTTGCCAACTGCGTATTTATCAAAAGCGTGACATTTCCGGATTCTGTTGTGCATATCCGGAAATGTGCCTTTCAGAACTGCCGGAATCTGGAACAGGTCATTCTTCCGGATTATCTTGCAGATATCGGAGAAGGTGCATTTTGTCAGTGCAAGAGCCTGAAAAAAGTCATATTCCCCAAAAGACTCGAAAAAATCAGCAGACACGCTTTTCTTGGCTGTGCCCGTCTGGAACAGGCGGTTCTGCCGGACAGCATTGTTGAAATCGAACAGGGGGCATTTCATGGATGCGAAAAGCTGACATCTGTCAGGCTTCCGAAATTTCTGACAGAATTACAAATTGATACGTTCAATTACTGTACGGCACTTTCAGAAATTGAAATTCCGGAGACAGTGACAAGAATCGAAAGCAAGGCTTTTTATGACTGCAAAAGCCTTTCAGAACTGCATCTTCCGGACGGCCTGGAATTCCTGAGCAGTGATGCCGTAGACGACGGACATTTATGCAGATTTGCCTACAGAGATATCAAGTTCACAAACAAGGGAAATATTTCCACCTGTCTGTATATGATAAGCAGTCACAAGTTCAGTGTGAGACTTCCGATAGCGGAAAAAGTCAGCATCCTGATACAGATGTATCATCAGAACCCCGAAGATAATTCTATGCTTCTTTATCTGAAAGAACAGTTTCCTGAAATCATCCGTCCGCTGATTGATGAAAATCAGGCAGAATTAATCCGGGAGGTCATTCATGCCGGACAGATGATTCAGAAAG
>SVNI01000044.1:0-16019 GCA_015066975.1 Ruminococcus sp.
GCATGATTGAATTTATCGGCAGAAGCGACAGACAAGTCAAGCTCCGCGGTCACAGAATCGAACTTGCTGAAATTGAATCCGTACTGCTGAAACAGGACGGCGTTTCCGGCGCAGTTGTGGAAATTATCGGCGACAAGCCGGAAAATTACAAACTGCAAGGGGCAGTTGTTCCGAATCAGAAAGCAGTTCTGCCGTCTGAACCGGATAAGGAAGAAGCAGAAGCACTCGATACTTCCATTCTGGAAAATACCAGTCATATTGATAAAGCACTGTTCGACAAGTGGAATGATGCACTTGATGATATTGTCGTGACGGATGTATATCTGCTTCTGAAAAAATACGGCTTCTTCACAAAAGAAAAACAGACAGTTTCCTATCAGGAAATGCTTTCCGTGATTGGCGTGCCGGAAAAACTGCATAAATTATTCTACAGATGGTTGCAGATGCTCTGCCGTGAAGGAGTGCTTTCCCAGAACGGTCTGGATGAAAATGCATCTTTCACCTGCCTGAAAACTATTGAAGATTCCGTTTCTGCCGGAAAGTGGGAAGCTCTCTACGAAATGGCTGAAAAACTCGAAAACGGCAAGAAAATTCTGGATTACATGAAAATATCCCATGATAATCTGGCCGGACTGATTACAGGCGAAAAAGACCCGCTGGATTATCTGTTCCCGCACGGAAATACAGATGTAGCAGTTTCTATCTATCATGATAATATCATCAATCAGGCACTGAATAAAATCGCCCGTGATGAAATCGCATTCCTCGCCAAGAAGAAAAACAGAAAAGTCAGAATTCTGGAAATCGGCGCAGGTGTCGGCGGAACTTCTATGGATGTCATCCCGGCTCTGGATAATCTGGATGTGGAATATTATTTTACAGACCTTTCAGAATTCTTCTTCAACAAGGCAAAAGAACAGTTCGGCGACCGTCCGTGGATTCGCTACCAGATTTTTGATATCAATCAGGATTATACCAGTCAGGGAATTGACCCGTTCTCGTTTGATATTATTTTAAGTGCAAATGTTCTGCATAATGCCTCTAATATTGATGCTGTCATGGAAAAGCTGAAATCTCTGCTCACAGATGACGGTTGCATGGTTATCATTGACGAAACCAAAGAAGCCTATAATCTTCTCACAACTATGGAATTCAAAAACGGCCTGACCGGATTTGAAGACGGCAGAGAAGAAAATCATCAGACATTTATTTTCCGTGAACAGTGGGAAAAGATTCTGTCTGCACATTCCGCCGAAGTCATCAGAGAATTTCCGCAGGCAGAAGAAGCTCTTTCTTCTTCTGACCAGACAATTTTTGTGGCACATTTCAGACAGGAATATGAAAATCTGGATACAGAACTGATTAAAGAACATCTGAAAAACAATCTGCCCGAATATATGGTTCCCAGCTATATTTCTGTCATGCCGTCTTTCCCCGTGACAAGAAACGGCAAAATTGACAGAGCCGAAATCAAGCGCATCTATCAGGCAAGAATGGAACTGACCCGCGTCGAAACAGAAGATACGGAAGAAAAAACAGACCTCGAAAAGCGCATGGCCGAAATCTGGTGCGAAGAACTCAAGATTCACACCATCAGCAAACATGATAATTTCTATCTGGTCGGCGGTGATTCTCTCCTGATTGCCCAAGTTATCGCCAAGATGAAGGAAAAACTCCCCGAAGCCAAAGAATGGGAATGGGATGAACTGCTTCAGGAAATGATGCAGACTCCCAACGTTTACGAACTCTCTATGAAACTCGAATCCGGCAGGGAAAAGGAAAATCTTCCCGAAAACAATCCGTGCTTTGTCAGCTACAAGAGAAGCACCAAGCCCAACAGCGAATCAAAAGCCCTTGTACTCATGCACGCCGGAACAGGTACGCTTTCTTCCTATAACGGAATGCTCCCGTATCTGATGAAAGTCAGCCCCGAAGATGAAAGTATTTTCGGATTCCGTTACGGCGACGAAGCAGAATATCTTTCCATTCCGGCAAAGGATACATTCAAGGTGCTCGGAAAGAAATATGCTGATTTGCTGATGGAAATGGGCTATACAGAATATCATCTGATTGGCCATTGTGTCGGCGGAAGCCTGTCGCTCGAAACAGCACAGCAACTCCGGAAAATGGGTGCAAACGTTTCGGAAGTAACTATCATCAGCACACATCTTCTGAACGGAAGCCTTGCCAGCACTGTAGAAGGCATGAACACAGAAATGTTCCACGAAATGCTTACCACCAGCATGGCAAATGAACTCCTGATGGAACGTACTTTTGCAAGACTGATTGATGCTGATATCTATGAAGCCGGCTATACAGTCAGAGATGATGAGCTTCAGAAATATATCGAATTTGTCGGGATGCATAATAACGGTCAGGTTACTGTCAGCGCACTCTGCGAAGACAGGGGAGAATTCCAGAACTGTGTGGCTGAATTCAGCAGACTGGCGAAAAAATCAAAATCCGAAAGATTAAATGCTCTCTATCAGACCATCAAGAAGCCGAACGGCGAAGTGCTGGAGCATCAGCTTAAAATGCTGAATACACTGTTTAATATCTTCGTGCAGAACTTTACTTGTGTTGCTACTTACGTTCCTGAAAAATATTACGGCAAGATGCGTGTCTTCGAGTGCGAAAACTCCAGAGAACTGCTGTTCCCGGAACTCGTTGCAGAAGACAGAGCCACATGGGAACCGTTCGGAGGCGGAGAATTCGAGTTCGGTACGCTGAAAGGCGCACACCTGACCTGTGTCAGACATCCGTTTATTGATGAAAATATTTATCAGATTCTGAAAATGACCAAAGAAGAACTGGAGAGCTTATGAGAATTGCTGTATTAGGCGGAAGCGGTGAAATCGGCACAGCACTGCTGAAACGTCTTGCAAAAAATAAAAACTTCACTCTTACTGCTGCATATCATACAAGATATGCAGCAGTAGAGAATTCCAATATTCGCTGGATACAGGCGGATATTTTCAATCCGGAAGAAATTGCTTCTGTTATCGAACAGCAGGATATCCTCGTCAACTGTGCCGGGGTATCTTATCTGACGAGTGAAGCCGTCGCCAGAATTGCCGCGGCATCTTCTGTGATATATCTTGACCCGTTCGGCGGAAACTATCTGAAAAACAGTCTGAAAGAACTGAATGCTTTCAAAGCCGTGCTTTCTTCGGGATGTTTTCCGGGCATTACGGGCTTTCTGATGCGGTATCTCTGCGAAACAGCAGAACAGCCCGTTTCCTTTACCGGAAAGATTGTACAGACGGAAATTCCCAGTCTGAGCGGAATCAAAGATTTCATGCTGAGCGGTATGAAAGGCTTCGGCAGACCCGGTTTTTATTATTCACAGAAAAATCATGTCAAATCTACAGAAATGATGCGTTTCGCCGTGACAGAAAATCTTTCCGTCCCTATGCAGTTGTATGAAACAGAAGAACTTGACCTCTATGCCGAAAAATTCGGACTTTCGTCAGCGAAATGGTTCACCATGGGCATGAACCCTGCTGTCCTTTCCGTCATGCAGATGGGAATGATGCAATATCTGAGAAATCCAAGCGAAAGCGTTCTGCATGAATCTGCTGTGAAAATCCGTGACTGTTTTTCACGCATACCGGAAACACAGCCCGGTGTCTGGATGGAAATGCATTTGCAGGAACATCAGAAGCAAAGCGTTCTGAAACTGCATTGTGACCGCGCCTGTGAATTAAGCGCATTTATGCTGTCGGAAAGTATTTCCTGCATTGTCAGACACGGTTTGCCGGACGGCATTCATTTCGCTTCTGATTTGCTGGACGAAGAAAGCAGAATAGTATTGAAAACAGAATTTGATTTACAGGAGGAATTATCACAATGCTGAACCAGACAGAACCAAACAGCAATGCGCTGTTTGAAATTTTAGAAAATCAGGAAACAGATGTATTAAGAGTTGTATTTCATTCCGGATTCGGAACATTGTTATTATACCGTCCGCTGATGCAGGCACTGGCAGAACAGAATCTGGGGACAGTTGTCGGTGTCGCTGTTCTGGATTTTCAGAAATATCTTCAGAACAATCCGGAAACACTGATTGCAGACTTAGCCGACGATTATGCCCAACGGCTCGCCAACAGCGGTTATCAGAAATTTCAGCTTATCGGCCACTGCATGGGCGGCCTGATTGCTGCGGAAGTCGGTACAAGACTGCAAAAAAGAAATCTGACAGTGGAAAATCTTGTTCTGATTGATGCTTTTCCAACATTCTATGCAGTCAAAGAACCCCTCATAGAAGAAGCCGTCAGCCTGACTGCACTCGGCCTTGATTTTGAAAAAGCCGGCTTGAAAGCAGTTTCCAATGCAGAATTTGGTATGGCATTGTATTCGGCTTTTGAAAACAGTCACTGTCAGGAAGTTCCTGCACCGATTGAAAATTATCTGGGAGATTCCGAAGCCGACAGAAAAGTAAAAGCTATGATTTCTCAGATGCGCTCTCAGAGCATGGAGCAGAGATATGCTTCTTATGCAGAAAAAGCAGGCGTTCCCGTCGAAAACGTAGCCGGAACAATTGCAACTTATACACAGGCAACCAAAGGCGCAATGACAGAGATTCATCCGTGCAGTCTGGATGTCAGATTTATCCGGGCAAAGGATTTCTATTATTTCATTCCGGGTGTGGATGATAAAGCCATTGCCTTATGGCAGAAACAGTGCTCCGGCAGATTTGACCTGTATGAAGTCGAGGGCGACCATTTCGGATGTATCACAATGCCGTCCGGTATTCAGAAAGTCGCAGAAATCGCACGGGAGGGCTGTCATGCAGAGTAAATGGATTGCACATCAGACGGAAAGCACCAGTCATAAAATCAATCTGCTCTGCATTCCCTATGCCGGAGCAAGTGCAAATATCTTCGGGGAATGGAAAAAAATATTTCCCGAAGAATACGGAATTTTTCCCATGCTGTTTCCCATGCGCGAAACCAGATTCGCAGACCCCATGCCGGATACGCTGAAAGAACTTGCTGAAACGTTCGTCAACGAAACTCCGGAACTCTTTCAGAAGCCTGTTGTTATTTTCGGTCACTGTACCGGAGCAGTTGTCGCTTATGAAATCGCCCTCGCCATGAAAAGAATTCTTCACTGTGAACCGGCTGTGCTTATTGTATCCAGTTCCAATGCGCCCGACAGCATTCCGGAAGAAATGAAACGGCTTGCCTCTGCTTCTGATGCCGGACTGGCAGAATATCTGAAATCAGAAAAACAGATAGACAGTGACATGCTGGAAGATGAAGATTTTACAGATTATTATTTTCCGCTGATTCGTGAAGATTTCCGGTTTTGTGCAGAATATCGCGTTCCGGAAGCCGAAATGCTGAATTGTCCTGTGATTGCCGTCTATGACAGCAAAGATGCAAAAATCAATCCGGAAAAAATTGAAAAATGGGCGCAGTTTACAAATGCAAGCTTTCGTGTTCATCAGGTGGACGGCGGACATTATTATCTGGATAATCCGGAAAAAGTCATGCAGATTCTCCCCAGAATTCAGATTTCTCAGGAAGAACTTGACAGACAGGGGTATCTGCTGGCACGGCAGGACACTGCAAATCTGAACAGAAATTATCTGAATTATTTCGACAGACTGGAATTCTACAGCCGGATTATGCCGGATAAAATTGCACTGACTGAAAATGATACACATTTTACTTATCGTGAAATGATGCAGGAAATTGGTACGCTGACAGCCTTTTTCCATCAGGAAGGACTGAAAAAGGGCGACTGTGTGGCATTGCAGATGGAAAACTGTGCAGTCTTCTTTTTTATTTTCTTTGCTCTGCTGGAAATCGGGATCGTTCCGATTATGCTTCTTCCGGCGCACAAGAAAAATGAAATTCAGGGCGTTATCCAGAAAGCCCGGCCAGTCGCCATCATTACAGACAATCCCGGCTTGACACAGGAAGAATATTCTGTCCGGATATATCAGAAACACCAGCTCGAACATCTGGATAAGTCAGAAAGTTATATTGTTCCTCAGAAAGACAGGCCGGACTGTACAGAGTTAGCAATTCTGCTTCTGTCAGGCGGAACAACCGGAATTCCGAAGCTGATTCCCAGAACACAGGCGGATTATATCTATAATAACGAAGCACTCGCCCGGAAATTAAACATCACCGAAAACAGCGTGTTTCTTGCGGTTCTGCCGTTAGCACATAATTTTCCGCTGGGTGCGCCCGGCGCAATGGGTACTTTCCTCATGGGCGGAACTGTCGTGATTTGTCAGTATGCTTCTCCTGTAGAAATCTTTTCTCTGATTGAAAGCGAAAAAGTGACATATACTGCACTTGTTCCGACTGTCCTGAATATGTGCATCCAGTACCGGAGCTATGACGATTCTGATGATTTGTCCAGCCTGAATATGATAATGGTCGGCGGTGCGGTTCTGCCGGAATCCGTTGCGCAGAAAGTGGATTCCTGTTTTGACTGCAAGCTGATTCAGATATTCGGTACGGCCGAAGGGCTCTGCTGTATCAATTCGCTGGAAGATGACTGGAATACTCGGTGTACCGTACAGGGAAAACCGTGCAGTCCTTATGATGAACTCAGATTTATAGATGATTCCGGTGAAGATGTTCCGGACGGTCAGCCCGGTGAACTGATTACCAGAGGGGCATACACCATCCGGAATTATTACGGCATGGATGATAAACAGAATCAGTATTTCACACCTGACGGCTTCTATCGAACTGGTGATAAAGCCTATCTGGATGAAAATAAAAATCTGGTTATCCTCGGCAGGGCAAAAGAACAGATTAACCGTGGGGGAGAAAAAATCATGCCCGGCGAAATAGAAGAACTTCTGCTTCAGCATGAGCATATCACAGAATGCGCTGTGGCAGGGATTCCGGATGAAGTACTTGGAAACCGCATCTGTGTGTTTGCCGTCAGCGACGGAGCGGAACTCTCCTTGCAGGAAATCCGGAAATTTCTGAAATTAAAAGGCCTTGCAGATTTCAAGCTTCCTGACCAGTTACAGCAGATGGAGACAATGCCCTATACGGCTGCCAAAAAGATAGATAAGAAAAAACTGACAGGAGGGATTTCTGTTGGATAATATAGAGATGACTGCTTTGCAATGTGCCTACGCAATCGCCCGAAATACAGAAAGGCCTCTCTGCGGTTTCACCTGTCAAGTCATGCTGGAATGGTCTGTATCTCCTGATTTTAATCTGGAAAAAGCTAATCGGGCATGGTTCACACTTTGCAGAAATCATCCGGCTTTAAGAGCAAGAATGACAGAAGACGGCGTTCTGTCATTCGCCCCAGAAAGTGAAATTTCCAAAATTAAGATTTTTCCGGATTCGCCGGAATTATCAGAATCTCTTGTCAACATGCTGAATCAGCGTGACCAGACCTTACAGAACGGCGCATTTTTTGCGGCCGCTGAAAAACAGCATCAGATAACAAAATTATTTTTCTGTATGGATATGCTGATTGCTGACCCGTTCAGTTTTCAGATAATTCTTGCAGAATTCTGTCAGAATTATCTTGGCTGTCCGGCATACGGAACAATGGAACAGAAAGAAGCAGAATATTTTTCTCTTGTCTGGAAACGTGACAGACAGCAGAAGAAAACAGATAAGCTCTATTGGCAGGAAAGAATTAAAGACTATGCATTTCTGAAATTTCCTGTGCCGGAAGACAGAAAATTTACAGGAAGCTATCTGCATCTGACAGAACTGCTTGAAATTCCTGTCGTTGAAGATACCGAGCTGATATTGCTGTCAGCATTTTTGCTGACAATGTGCCAGAAACTGCATCAGAAAAAGATTGTGATAACCTATCCGCAGTTCGGCAGAATGCACGGTTATGAAAATTGTGTCGGGGATTTTTCGCCGAATCTGTTTTTAGGATTCTGCCTTGACGGAATCGAAACGTTTCAGGAACTGACAGAATATGTACAGCATACAGTGCAGGAAGACAGAAAGCATCTGTGCTTTGACGGAACAGCCGTTCAGAATTTATACACCCGTTTGCACAAGGAAGAAGTACCGGAAGAAACGCTGGTTTTTTCGCCCAGTCTTTCCAGACCGCTGATTCCGCAGGAATTTGAATCTATCGGAAAGCTGACGGAAATCACATCCAGAACACCTATGGTTTCACTGGATGCACAGGCCTATCTGCATGACGGAAAAATTCTTCTTGAATGGGTCATTCCGGAAAACTGGTTTCGTCCGGAGCAGATACAGGATTTATTTTCGTCATATTGCCATCATTGCAGGTATTTCAGCATCCTGCAACATCAGAAAGAAAGGATTTTTTAAATGGAACAGACAAAAGAGAACTTAAGGACAATTATCAGCAGTCTGCTGAATATCAGCTCTGATTTTTCAGAAGAAGAAGAATTTCTGAAACTCGGCGCGGATTCTGTTTTCTTCATCCGGCTTCAGGTTGAAATCAAAAAGCAGTTCGGAAAAAGAATCAATATCAAAGATATTTTTGCCAATGCCAGTCTCAATAAGCTGACGGCTCTCGTTACAGGTGAAGCCGTATGAAAGAAATCACCTATGCTATGACGGAACTGCAAAAAGTCTACTGTGCAGGTGCTGAACCGGGTATGCCTCTCGGCGGAATTCCTGCACATGCCTATTTTGAAATTGAAGCCCCGGATGCCAGCCCGGAACAGCTGATTACTGCTCTGCGGAAACTGGTGGAATTACAGAATATGTTCCGGGCGGTCATTGTTCAGGATACTGTTGTCATCAAAGAAAAAATAGAATTTGAAATTCCCGTTTACCAAAACTGTACGGAAGAACAGAGAACAGCCCTTGCCGAAGAATTGTTCTCTACAGAATTCGATATGGAACACGGCGCACTGTTCCGGTTTGCGCTGTCTTCCTCAGAAGAAAATCAATGGCGGATTCATATCTGTCATGCCGGAGTCATTGCCGACGGCATGAGCCATCAGATTATTCTGGAAAATCTGGAAGATTTATATTATGGCAGAATGCCGGAAATCACAGGCACGTTTCAGGATTATGCAGAATTTTTGCAGGAACAGAAACAGGATGCCGAATATCCGGAAGAAAAACAAATCCTTCTGGAACGGCTTTCGGGATATGACTTGCGCCCGGCACTGCCTTTGATTCGGGAAGAAGAAAACTGTAATCCGGAACATACCCAGAAAGAATATGAAATTTCATGGGAAACCTATCACGCACTGAATCAGTTTGCTGTTGAAAACGGCGTGACAGTTTTTGCCCTGCTCCTGACGCTGTTCGGAAAAGTGCTGAAACGCTACTCCGAAAATGAAAAATTCCTGATTAATATTCCGGTCATGATGAGAAATCTCCCTGTAGAAGGCATTCAGAATATCGCCGGACTGTGTTCGGATTTCATGCTGTTCGATTTTGATGACAGCGGAAAGAAATCTATCGGCGAACTTGCAGAAGAAAATCTGGAAAAACTGTTTGAAATTGCTTCCTGTCCGCACTGTCACGGAACAGACTGCATCAAAGAACTGCAAAAACAAAGCCACGGCGGACTGACTGCACCTGTTGTCTTTACGAGCACTATCGGGACAAAAAATCAGAAACAGCACCATTTCTGCAAACAGGCAACCAGAAGTTTCACCAGTCAGGTATGGATGGAACTTCTGCTGACAGAAGCAGAACAGGGAATTCATATCAATCTGAGCTATGTCAGCGACCTGTTTGAAGATAATCTTCCCGAAGCCATGACGGAAACTTTGATTGATAATCTTCATGCTTTGCTTTCCGGCGAATTAAGCTGGAATGATGATATTAAATTATCCCGGCGGGATGAAGCAATTATCCGGAATCTGAATGCCACGGAAGCACCTGTTTCAGAAATGCAAATCAATGAAATTCTGGAACGGAATTTTGAAATCTATCAGGATAAAATTCTGCTGTATGCACCGGAACAGAATCTTACTTACGGACAGGCAAAACAGCAGGCACTGAAAATCATCAGCCAGATTCCGGCAGACCAGACCGCCGGCCTGTATCTTCCGAAAAGTATCCGGCAGGCTGTCTGCGAACTCGCACTGCTCTACAGCGGAACGACATTCCTGCCGATAGATATTGAACTGCCTGCCTCACAGATTCAGGAGTGCATTGACAGAATTGGTATCGGATTTCTTATCACCAGCAAGGAACTGCGCCGGAATCTCGATTCTGTGCAGAATGTCAGAATTTTCTGTATCGAAGAACTGGAAGCAAAAGAAATTCCGGAAGAGTTCTGCTTTCAGAAACGGAAAAATGAATTTCCGGTAATTATCAACACATCCGGAACAACAGGCGTTTCCCGGAGCGTTCAGCTTCGGAATCAGGCAATTGTCAACTGCATTCTGGATTCGGAAAAGCAGTACGGCATTTCACAAGAAGATACCTGCTTTGCTGTGACAAATTATTGTCATGATATGTCGCTGTTTGATATTATCGGCATGAGCCTGCTCGGCGGAAGTATCGCTGTTCCGGAAAAAGCAGAAAAAAGTCCGGATGCATGGATTGCACTGATGGCGCAGAGCCGTGTGACTGTCTGGAATTCCGTCCCGGCACTGATGCAGATGCTTCTGCTTTCTGACCATGGAAAAAAAGAACAGGTGATGAAAACTCTGAAAAAAATCATTCTGGGCGGTGATTATCTTTATCCGAAAACAGTCGCAGAAATGAAATCGCTTAACCCGTCTCTTGACATTTACAATGTCGGAGGACCTTCGGAAACGACTATCTGGAATATCAGTCATCTGGTCAGTGATGCGGATTTGAAAAAAGGTGTCATTCCTTACGGAAAGCCTTTCCCGAACACAAGATATTATATTCTGGATGAAAAACAGAATCTCTGTCCGGTTGGCATCAAAGGCATCATGTATGTCGGAGGGCTGGGCGTATCTGCCGGATATATCGGCAATGAAGCGGAAAATCAGAAAAAATTCGTCTCTTATCAGGGAGAGCGTGTCTGCAATACCGGAGATGTCGGCTTCTGCGGTGCAGACGGTGAAATTTACATCTGCGGAAGAAAAGATTTCCAGATAAAAATCATGGGCAAAAGAATTGAACTCGGCCTGATTCAGAAAGAATTGTCAGAAATAGAGGGTATTTCGCAGTCTGCTGTGATATTTGAAAAAGAGAAAAACAAGCTGATTGCTTTCTATGTTTCTCATCCGGAACTGGAAGAATCAGAAATCCGGACGGCTCTGCGGAAAAATCTTCCGGAATACATGATTCCGGCGAAAGCTTACAGAATCAGTGAAATGCCCCTGACACAGAACGGAAAAATCAATCAGAAAGCACTGTCTGCTATGCTGACTTCTCTGCAAAAAGAGACAGTTCCCGCTGTGCAGGAAGATGTTTCAGAAACAGAAAGCGAACTGCTTGCACTCTGTGAAGAAGTGCTGGATGAAGATGTCAGCACAGAGCATAATTTTTACGATATGGGCGGAGATTCTCTTTCTGCAATGAAGCTTGCCGGAAAGATTAAAAAACATTTCGGCATTCCGTTTTCGATTACAGATGTTCTGGGAAACCCTGAAATTTCTGATATGTTACAGCTCATCTGCGAACGGAAACAAGCAGACGAATCATGATAAAAATTTACTATACAGATGATATTTTCTCTGTCAGCCCTGAAATTTATTCTGTGGCAGAAGCAAAACTTCCGCCGGAACGGTTTCAGAAAGCTGTCAGATACCGCCGTCAGCAAGACAGAATGCTTTGCGGTTCAGCATATTTTCTGCTCAAATATGCGGTCAGGGATTTCTGGCATCTGGAGGATGTTCCGGAAATCTGTTCCGGAACATATGGAAAGCCTTTTTTCAGAGACAAACCGTCATGCTTTTTTAATTATTCACACTGTTCCGCCGGGATATGCTGTGCAGTTTCTACGGAAGAAGTCGGCGCAGATATGCAGAATACAGAATCCTGTGACAGTATGCAGTATGTCATGACGGAACAGGAACAGCAAAAAATTCTGTCTTCGCCAAATCCAGATGCGGAATTCACAAAATTATGGGCTGTCAAGGAAAGCTATTATAAAATGCTCGGTACTGGACTCTGCGAGGCAATGAAAGAAAAAGATTTTTCCTTTCTGCATTCGGGAATGCAGACTACAGAAAACTGTACCGTATTGATAAAAGAATATCCGGGCTTCTGTATTGCTGTATTTTCCAGAGGAAAACATCAGGTACAGATAGAACATGTCAGTCTTTATGACTGCATTCGATAAAAAAATCACCGTTTCTGAATGCTCAGAAACGGTGATGATTTTATTTCATCAGGAATTTTTCTTTTTGGCAGCGATATCAGCAAGGGCTTCTTTTCTGGAAAGATTAATTCTGCCCTGCTTGTCGATTTCGATAACTTTTACGACGATTTCGTCACCAATCTGAACGACATCTTCGACATTTTCGACACGGCGGTTTTCAAGCTGGGAAATGTGAACCAGACCGTCTTTGCCGGGTGCGATTTCGACAAATGCGCCGAAATTCATAATTCTGACAACTTTGCCTTTATAGATAGCACCAACTTCGGGGTCGTTTGCGATAGTTTCCACAATCTGAACGGCTTTCTTAGCATTTGCCATATCCAGACCGCTGACAAATACACTGCCGTCTTCATTGATATCAATCTTAACATCGCATTCTGCACAGATTTTCTGGATAACCTTACCGCCCTGACCGATAACTTCACGGATTTTATCAATCGGAACTTTGGTTTGAAGCATCTTCGGAGCATACGCACCAACTTCGGGACGGGATTCGGGAATTGCTTTCAGCATGATTTCATCAAGGATATATAATCTTGCTTTTCTGGTTTTCTCGAAAGCCTGTTCAATAATGGCAGGAGTCAGGCCGTCAACCTTGATATCGACCTGAATGGCTGTGATACCCTTGTGAGTACCGCCAACCTTGAAGTCCATATCGCCAAAGAAATCTTCCAGACCCTGAATATCAACCATAGTCATGAAATCATCACTGTCAGGAAGCGTAATCAGACCGCAGGAGATACCGGCAACAGGTGCTTTAATCGGAACACCGGCATCCATCAGAGCCAGAGTCGAACCGCAGATAGAACCCTGAGAAGTAGAGCCGTTGGAGCTTAATACTTCTGAAACAAGGCGCATGGAATAGGGGAATTCTTCGACAGAGGGCAGAACCGGAACAAGAGCTTTTTCAGCAAGTGCGCCGTGACCGATTTCACGTCTGCCAGGGCCTCTGGAAGGTTTTGTTTCGCCGACAGAATAAGACGGGAAGTTGTACTGATGCATATAACGCTTGGAAGTTTCTTCATCAAGGCCGTCAATTTTCTGTGCATCACTGACAGGGCCTAAAGTCGCAACCGTCATGACCTGTGTCTGACCTCTTGTGAACAGGCCAGAACCGTGAACTCTCGGCAGAACACCGACTTCAGCAGCAAGAGGGCGAATTTCATCAATACCGCGGCCGTCTACACGTTTGCCGTTGTAGAGCCAGTTACGGACAATTTTTTTCTGGAGTTTATAGATGCATTCATCAATCTTAGCAACAGTTGCATCACCGAACTGTTCAGCAAGTTTTTCATCAAAAGCAGCATGAACTTCGTCGATAATGGGCTGCATACGCTCGTCACGGACGTTCTTGTCATTGGTATCAAGAGCGACTTTGACCTTTTCGCCGACAAGGGCTTCGACAGCATCAAAGACATCATGCGGAATTTCCTGGGATTCAAACTCGAACTTCGGTTTGCCGATTTCTTTCTGAATGTCGGAGATGAAAGCAACCAGTTTCTTGATTTCTTCATGACCTGTCAGGATAGCGTTCAGCATAGTCTTTTCGTCGACTTCGTTTGCGCCTGCTTCAATCATGACGATTTTGTTGGCACTTCCGGCAACGGTGAGAACGAGGTCATTATTTTCTCGCTGGTCTTTGGTCGGATTAAGAACGATTTCGCCGTTGACAAGGCCAACGCTGATACCAGCAATAGGGCCGTTCCACGGGATATCAGAGATAGAAATTGCAATAGAAGTGGCAATCATACCGGTGATTTCGGGAGAGCAGTCCGGGTCAACAGAAAGCACTGTCATCACAACGGAGACATCATTTCTCATGTCTTTAGGGAAAAGCGGTCTGATAGGTCTGTCAACCATACGGGAAGTCAGGATAGCTTTTTCAGAGGGCTTGCCTTCACGCTTGGTGAAAGAGCCGGGAATTTTGCCGACAGCGTATAATCTTTCCTCGTAGTCTACAGAGAGAGGGAAAAAGTCAACGCCTTCACGGGGCTTAGGGCTTGCGGTCACGTTTGCCATAACGACAGTATCACCATAGCGAACCCAGCAAGAGCCGTTGGAGAGGGCGCAGGTTTTGCCTGTTTCTACTTTAAGCGGTCTTCCGGCATAAGTGGTTTCAAAAGTTCTGTAATTTTCAAACATAAAAAAATCCTCGCTTTTCAAGCATAAATTTTTTTGTGTCAGGCAGCGTTTTTAGCAAAAAACCCTGCTCCGGCATGACGTTCCGGAGTACGGCAGAATGCTAAATAATCCGCTGCTGACAACATGCACAGAAAGGCAGATGACATAAAAGCCTCTGCCTTCTGTATGTGTTTCTTACTTACGGATGCCGAGCTTAGCGATTGTAGCACGGTATCTTTCGATATCCTTCTTCTTGAGATAAGCAAGAAGATTTCTTCTGCGGCCAATCATTTTCAGCATACCTCTGCGGGAATGATGGTCATTCTTGTGAACTTTCAGATGTTCTGTCAGGTCGTTGATACGACGGGTCAGGATAGCAATCTGAACTTCAGGAGAGCCTGTATCGGTAGCATGATTGCGGTTTTCTTCGATAACGGCTGTCTTTTCTTCCTTACGCAGCATAGTTATTTCACCCCTTTAAAAATAGATTATACTCCGCGGACATAGAACAGGGAAGGCGAAAATCCCAACAAGGGCATAACCCCTGAACCAAGTTCACGGAACAATTAATATTATAACATATTTTTGCGCGTTTGTAAAGTGTTTTTTCAAAATTTTTTAAAAAAATTTTTTGATAAAAAACACTGACAGTTTTCTGCTGTCAGTGTCAGGGAAGTTAAGAAATAATTTTACCTTTTTTCTTTGATTTTCCGGAAGATTCAGTGCTTTTCTTAGGTGTTTCGACAGGGGCTTCTTTACCGCCCATATCTTCAAAAAGGTTTTCACCGTCGGTCTGGGTGTAGGACTGCTCAGGGCTGATTTCGCCGCGCTGTTCATAGTACGGATTAATGACATATTGCTGAATCACAGGATAACAGTTGAAGACAATCATAAAAGCCACAAATCCAGTCGGGATGAATACCCAGAATATCGCCATGATATACGGAAACAGATACGTCAGCAAGGCAAATCCGCCTATCACCAGAATGGTTGTCAGGAGCGTGATGAAGTTTTTTTTCAGAGCGACAAAACTCAGGGCAAGAGAATTTTTCAGGATATTCTTCATGCTCAAATCCGTGGAAACTATCATCAGATAGGCATAGAAGCTTATCAGCGTGATGACAATCGCAATACTGAGCGTTAAGACAAACAGTATATAATAAAAGCCTTCTCCTCCTGCGCCGTCTTCCCGAAGCTGTGCTATCATCTGCGGATAGACATAAAAACTGCTTGCTACAGATGCCGCCATGATTAAATCAATGATTCCCATCAGACAGGATTGTTTGAAACAGCTCCGGAAAGTCTTGAAAAATGCATCCATCATGAACGTTGGCTTTTCAAGAGAAAAATTCCGCAGGATTTTCGTGCATCCTGCAATCACAGGGCCAAAGCAGACAGCAAACAGCACTACAAATCCGGCTGCAATCAGCATAGCTGTGTTGGCATAGTCCTGAATGAAATAATAAATCACAACCGCCGCCAGCACTAACGGCAGAAATGTCGCAGCCATCAGCATATTAATCTCGATAATCTTCCAGAATTTTCCGAATGCCAGCTCCCAGTAACGGAAAAAAGGCTTCTTCTTAGGCGCATCCTTTGCGATACCTGCGCCGGATTTTTCATAATTTCCGAATAAACTCATAGAA
>SVNI01000044.1:16029-16299 GCA_015066975.1 Ruminococcus sp.
CACGAGAATTTTTTCAGCAGAAAGTTCTGTATCAGGCCTAGTATTACCAGAAAGCCGAATAATACTAGAAAACGGATAATATACAGCTTGACAGAAGCATCCTCATCCTGTGCCTTGTCACAGAGCAGACCTGTAATCTGTACCGAAAAGCGAAGTGCTTCCCTTGCACCAAACAGCATTACAAACGACGTTCCGTAAGCATAGGGCAGTATCAGCAGAAGCGTTTTTCCGAATTCGGTGAAATGATTTTCTGCATAGAGAGTTTCCAGA
>SVNI01000045.1 GCA_015066975.1 Ruminococcus sp.
TTGATTTCCGGAAGTCTGCCTTCTTCGTCAAGCATATCGGCTTTGGTACTGACACCTATCAGCGTTCCGAGCGTGTCGAACAAATCCACAAACAGGAAAGAAAAAATAATCACGATAAAATTAAAAATGCCGACATTCTGCATGTTCACATGAAAGCACTGTCCGAACGTCTCACCCAGCCTTGAAAAATCAGTCATCTGAAAAGCCGGGAACAGTGAGAAATAATTCTCAAAATCCGGGATATAGATTCCGCAAAGCTGACAAATCATGCCGAGCACCCATGTACCGAGAATGCCTATCAGGACAGCACCCTTGACATTTCGGATATATAGAACGGCCGTTATCAGCACACCGATAAATGCCAGCAATGCACAGATTCCGGAAGTATGAAAACTTTCCCGGAAGCTGACCAATGAAACGAGTGTGGATGCATTATCCACAGTCAGTCCTGCATTCTGCAAGCCAATAAATGCAATAAACAGCCCGATTCCGACAGAAACCGCCTTTTTCAGTGTCAGCGGAATCGCATTGAAAATCGCCTCCCGGACATTTGTCACAGAGAGCAGAATAAAAATGACACCTTCAATAAACACAGCCATCAGTGCCGTTTGCCATGAACAGCCGTAACCCAGACAAACCGTATAGGCAAGATACGCATTCAATCCCATTCCAGCCGAAAGTGCAAACGGCAGATTTGCCATGAAAGCCATGCATGCCGTACCGATAAAGGACGCCAGACAAGTCGCCAGCAGTACCGCTGTGCTGTCCATCCCGGCAGCCGAAAGGATACTCGGATTGACTGCCAGGATATATGCCATTGTCATAAAAGTGGTAATTCCGGCCATCACTTCGGTTTTGACGTTTGTGCCGTGTTCTTTGAGTTTAAATAATTTTTCCAGCATATCTTCACTCCTTTTCGGGATTGAATATGCCGATATACGGCAGATTCCGATAATATTCCGCAAAATCCAGACCGTATCCGATAACAAATTCATCTGGAATTGTGAACAAAGATACATCCGCTTTCAAATCAACGACCCGGCGTTCAGGCTTATCCAGCAGAGTCAGAATCTTCAGAGACAGCGGATTCCGTTCCCGAAGCTTTTCCGCCACAAGGCTGAGTGTTCTCCCAGTATCAATAATATCTTCCACGATAATGACATGATACTGACTGATATCCTGTGTCAAATCCAGCGTAATTTCAACAGTTCCGGCGGATTCTGTGCCCTCAAAATAGCTCTGTGCCTGCATGAAGCCGATTTCGCACGGAATCGAAACTGCTCTTGATAAATCTGCCAGAAAGACAAATGCACCTTTCAGGATACTGACCAGCAGAAGCGGTTTGTTTGCATATTCAGCATCAATATCCGCTCCGGCTTTCCGGATAGCTGTTTTCAGTTCTTCTTCTGAAATCAGTGTCCGGAGAATTCCCTTCTGATATTCTTCTTTTGATACAAGATTCATGATTTTCTCTCCCTTAATATGATAGATATGATTTAATTATATCACGCTTTTCGGATTATGTCAACTATCGGCAGAACAGAAAAATTCCCGTTTTTCTGTGCAGAAAACGGGAATTTTTCAGAAAAGGCAATTTATTTCATGAGTAATTTCTTGAGAGCAATTAAATCGAAGATATTAATAATACCATCCTGACAAACATCAGCCTGTTTCCAGTCATTCAGATGACCTTTTTTCAGAAGATATTTCTGGAGCATCACAACGTCAGCGAATTCTATTGTTCCGTTGGCATCTGCATCACCAATGACAGAAGATGTGCCGTTATCTGCCTTAATCAGAACGGTATAGTTGACACAGCCGGACATCTGACCGTTTGTACCGAGCACAACTGTATCACCCTGAGCAACTTCTTTTGCATACACATTGAATGTCACATCATTCGAGCCGACAACTGTCAGATTGGTTTTTGTATACTGATTCAGCCATTCCGGAGCTGTTGTCACGCGACTATCTTCCAGAATATAGATAGTTTCATTCATACCGGCAGTGAACATTGCAAGAGAAGCATCCAGATTCTTAGAGTCACATGCAGTACGGATAGCAGCCGTATTCTGGAGTTCTGCCGGAAGCTGTGCAAATGTTACTTCGCGGTCGCCATATAGCAGGCTTCCTGTTGTGATATTTTCATCAAGAGACCAGTCGGCGGAATTTTCTGTATCATTTACCTGTAAATTCTTGACATAGGCATTTCCGGCCAGTACGGAAGCTTTGGCCATCACGGTATAATTCACCAGATTATAAGAACCGCCGTTCGTGCCGAGTGTTACTGTTTCGCCTTTTTTGATTTGCTTTGTATACAGATTGAATGTCACATCATTGCTTGTAACAGCAGTCTGATTCGATTTTGTATAACTGTCCAGCCATGCAGGAACAGCTTCCTGACGGGCATCGAGTGCGATATAGAGTGTCATATCTGCACCAGCAGTGAAAGTTGCTAAATCTGCATCATAATTCTTGGAATTGCAAGCTGTCAGAATCGCTTCTGCGCCCTGTAATTCTGTCGGCAGACTGGTATAAGTGAAATCACGGTCACCGAATACAGCATCACCTGTCATGAGACAAGTATCAAATTTCCAGTTCAGATAATTGGAAGTATCTTTCACAAGCAGATTTTTAATAATATTGCCGTCAACAGGGTCAACTTTGATGACTAATTTCCATTTCTGGTCATTGCTTCCACTGCAAGACCACTGTACAACATTCGCGCCGTCCTCCTTCGATGCGGATACTACACCAAGGCAGCTTTCATCCTTAGTATTCTTCGTGCAGACAGTATAAGAACCGTCGCCGTTATCCACAAACTTGAATAACTGTGCATCAGAAGCGGTATCTGTATAAAGATGAATATTTGTGCCGTTATCGGCTTTGCCGTAATCCAAATCGAGCAGATAAGTCTTTCCGTCTCCTGTTTCACTGTAGAGACGATAGTAACCGTTTCCGGCATCTTCAAGCGTCCAGCCGTTTGCACCGGATGCACTCTGAATTACATTATTATCAGAAGCATCTACGCTCAGATATAAACCGCTGTTGACATTCTGAATCATATATTTATGAGCTGTATTGATAACTGCGCCCTGTTTTCCGTTTCTGTTCGTATTGACCGTGCAGGAAGGACGCGCCGGAATTTTCTGGTCAGAACCAAGATAAAAACTAGTATGCGGCGGCTGGTTATAAGCTGTCTGCTGTGCGGAAACCTGCGTTCTGTACTGCGGGTCATGCATCAGGCACTGAATTCTGTAATCTGTATCATAAGTCGTACAGTAGATTCTGACAGCATCACCGCTTGCCGCACGGACAATTAATTCTTCACGCCAGTCGCCGAAAATATCAGCAGAAAGACAGGGTGTGCCTTTGGTGGTATTGCAGGTATAGAAGCCGTCAGTTACAAGCAGATTGGTGATAGTGGTTTTTCCGGCATCACCTGTCATTTTGGAGATAGTCGCCGGGGAATCGGTATAGCCGTCAAGAATTTCACGTTCCAAATCGCCGTCCCAGTAGCTCAGGAAGTTAATCGCCGGTCTGCGACAATTGAGCGTATTACCCTTGACATCTTTTACGGGCATAGAATCATCTGATTCCTTATTGCCCCAAAGTTCCGCACCGGGATTGCCTGCCCAGACGTTATCGCCACAGCATCTTCCTGTATCGCCTGCGCCGTTGTTATGGAAGATGATTTTTTTCTGGTCGGCATCATAGAGGGTAACACCATAGCCGGATTTACTTTCTTCATGACAAATCCAGACTTCGATTCCGGGGTTAGACGGATCGAGGTCACCGACATGCATAGCATCACCATGTCCTTGCTTAGTGGAGTAATAAAGTGTTCCATTATCATCAATGATTGCAGGGCCGGTGATGATTTCCTGTTTTCCGTCGCCGTCTACGTCGGCAGCCATGGAATTATGATTTCCGTCACCGTAAGCATTAGTGGAAGAATTAGAGTTTCCGGAATCGTATGTCCAGAGCTTTTTGAGCTTTTTATTTTCGACAGTATAGGCTGTTGCTGTCAATCTGGTATAGTAGCCTCGTCCGGTGACAACGCATGGATGCACACCATCCAGATAGGCTGTTGTGCCCCAGAATCTGTCTACACGATTTCCGTAGCTGTCACCCCATGTGCTGACAGTACCTCTGCCAGGCTCATAATTAACCGTATCCAAAGCCGCACCGGTTGCACCGTCAAAGAGAGTATAATATTCAGGACCTGACAATACATATCCGCTTGAATTTCTGTAATCTTTGGAAGCATCTCCGATAACTTTGCCTGTGCCGTCAACAGTGCCGTCAGCTGTCTTGCATGTCATTTCTGCCTTGCCGTCAAGGTCGAAATCTGCCACAAAAAACTGTGTATAATGCGCTCCTGCACGGATATTCACACCCAAGTCAATTCGCCAGAGTTTTGTGCCGTCCAGTTTGTAGCAGTCGATATAAACTTTATCCGTTGTGCCTTTCTGGGAATTGTCTTTCGAGTTGCTCGGGTCCCATTTGACGAACAGTTCATAAACGCCGTCACCGTCCACGTCACCGACAGACATATCATTCGGCGTATAGGAAGAACCCGGTCTGCTGAGTTTGATATCATAATAAGCATTTGCAGACTTCAGTGTACAGGTATCACTGGAAATCAGTGTATTTCCGTTATAACATTCTACTTTATAATTGGAATTGACATTTCCGCTCTTATCCAGATAGCAGGTCGCGCCGTTAGTTTTTTCGGTACTGGTATAAATCAACGCATTGTCACGATACAGCTTGAACACTGCGTTATCCGGGTCAGATGCCAGAAATCTCCAGCTTACGAGCATTCCTGAACCTGTTCCGACAGCATTGATACCTCTGTCGAGAAATTCCACGACAGGACTTGTTGCTGCTGAAACTTCAATTTCAGGCGAGTTTGTGACGGGCAGCAGTCCGCTCCATGCGGAAAGACATACTGCACCGGACAGCAGAGCTGCACTGACTTTGTTTTTCTTCATAAATAATTCCCCCTGTTTATTTTTAGTTTATTTTTTTAACTATAAAACAATATCTTTATATTTTATATTAAGATTATCATATAATACCTCATTTGTCAATTGCAAAAATAATACAATTTATTGCAAATTCTATTCTTTGTCAGAAATTATCCTTTCAACATAAATTTATCCCTGTTCTCATTCTAAGAACAGGGATTTTTTCAACAGGTATTACTTCACTAAATAATATACTCAATTTCATTATCTGGCTTCATATTAAACAACTGGAAAATTTTGTCACGCACTTGCAGGAAATCACCACTGGTACGGTCACGATGCTGTCCAAGTGATACTTCATACACACATTTGAGCTTGCCCGGATTTGGTGTGAGAATCACAATTCTGTCTGCCAGATAGACAGCTTCTTCAATATCATGCGTCACAAAAATGATGGTTTTTTTCTCTTCACGAGAGATTTTAAGGATATCATCCTGTAATTTCATACGGGTAATAGCATCAAGCGCACCAAACGGCTCATCCATGAACACAACTTCCGGGTCAACGGTAAGAGCTCTTGCAATCGCCACTCTTTGCTGCATACCGCCGGAAAGCTGTCTTGGATGTACTTTCTTAAAATTAGAAAGTCCCACAAGTTCGATATATTTTCCTGCGATTTCTGTACGCTTTTCCTTTGGGATTTTCTTCTGCTCCAGTCCGAGTTCTACATTTTTCTGAACGCTCCGCCACGGCAGAAGCCCGTAATTCTGAAAGATTGTCACATACTTTGTGGATGGTGCTTTCACTTCCTGTCCGTCAATGGTGATACTTCCCTTAGTCACAAGGTCAAATCCTGCCATTGCATTAAGCAGTGTACTTTTTCCGCAGCCGGAAGGCCCCAGCAGACAGATGAATTCACCTTTCTCGATATTCAATGTGATATTCTCGAATGCTGTAAAAATTTTATCTCCCTGCGGAAATGTTTTGCTTGCATCTTTTACTTCGATAAAGCTCATTTAATCTGCACCTCCCCAAGATTTCAGAATCTGTTTTTCCAACAATTTCAGCAATGCATCCAGCAGCAGGCCAATAATACCAATAACGACAATCGTCGCCAGCAGAATATCTGTCCGCAGATTATTTCTTGCATCAATAATCAAATAACCAAGTCCCGACTGTGTGCCGACCATCTCACCAGCTACAAGAAAAATCCAGCTTGTGCCCAGTGCCAGATGAATTCCGTTTGCGATTTGCGGAAATGCCGCCGGAAAAATCACTTTCCACATCAGTTCCGGCTGTCGGATGCCGAAATTTTTTGAAACCTTGAAATAAATCGGGTCAATGTTGCCGACTGCCGCCACCGTAGACAGCAATACCGGGAAGAAACCAGCAATAAAAATAATCACAATTGCCGGAATATCGCCAATCCCGAACCAGAGCACAATAAACGGCATCCATGCTGTCGGCGAAATAGGACGCAATAGCTGTACAATCGGGTTGACATACTGAAACACTTTTGTGAACCACCCCAGAAGCAGTCCGAGCAGTACTGCCACGACAATTGAGCTGATATATCCTGCCGCAAACCGATACATACTTGTGCCGATATGACGGAATAAAGAGCCATCTCCTGCCATTTCAAGCAGTGCTTTCAATGCTTTTAACGGGGAAGGAAATAACGCTTCGTTGAAATTGCTGACACTGAACAGAAGCTGCCACAGAATTATCAGTACAGCAAAGGAAACCACAACATTCTTGACAGAAATCAATTTTTTCATGTATTACCGCCCCTTAAAAATCATTCTTGACAAATTCTTCATAGGTAGGCGGATTGTCGGAAAGTCCATATTCTTTCACCTTATCGAACAGCACCTGATAAGTATCCGCAGTAATTTCCAAATCATCATAACGAATCCATTTCAGGGACAAATCCAGCACAGCATCATCCTGCTGTAAATATTCCGCAGCGATTTCCTTGGCCTTAGCAGGAGTCAGATTTTTTCCTGCTTCTTTGTAACTCTGTACAAAATGGGAGGCCTCTTCCGTACGGTTTTCAATGAAATCATCTGTCAGAACCAGACCGCAGCACAAGGAATCCGGCCACAGTTCCTCGGAAGAATATAGCACATGCCCTGCATTGATTGTCACAGCTTTTGCGCCGAATGGTTCTGCCACGCAGTAGCCGTCAATCTGACCGCTTGCCAGTGCCGAAGGCATTTCCGGGGGAGAAAGTTCCGTCACATTCACATCATTAACAGTCAGACCGGCCTGCGTGAGTGCATCATTCAGGAGTATATTATGTGATGACTGCCGGTGCGGAATTGCGAAAGTTTTTCCCTTTAAATCTTCAGCTTTCTGTACGGAATCATTTGTGACAATTACATTCCCATCTTTATGGCCGAGAGCGACTGCTTTGATGCCGATTCCTTCCTGTTTGGATTTCATAGCCAGTTCAATCAATACAGAAGCACCATCTACACGTCCGGTATTCAGTGCATCGAGCAATTCCGGCCATGAGCCGTATTTGACAAGCTCCACTTGTAATTCATCATCTGATACTTTCAGTTCCTCTGCTGCTTCAAATACAGGCAAAGCATGAGTAATCGGCAGATACGCTATTTTTACGATTTTCTTATCATCTGTACTGCCATTGTCGCCGGAAGCGGAAGCACCACCGCAGGCAGTCAGCACAGTACCAAGAGCCAATGCAGTAAAAAATGCAAAAATTTGATTTTTCTTCATCATAAAAGCCTACTTTCTTATTTCTTATTATACATAGTGAAATACTATGCTTTATGCCGTGAAATCTGTCACAGCCGCTGCTGTGACAGATTTGTGATTTACTCAGCATCCCAGCCAAGTGCTTTACGCTTTGCCCTGAAATCTTCCACAATCTTTTCGCCGACCTTCACAGGGTCGGTATTGACGTACATCACAGAGCCGAGCAGTTCGCGAGTTCCATCTTTCAGGAATTCAATCACATTCTTCGAGCCATAAATCTGAGCCTCTACACAGTGATAAGAATTGACTCCCATCAGACGAAAACCCAATGCGGCATCAATACCTTTCTCATTGCCCCATTCGGGAGAAGTAAACGCAAGTGGCATCTCAAAAATCTTTTGCCCCAGCGCGTTGGAAACCCCTGCAAAAATTCCCGAAGAACGTGTATTATCAATACATTCTCCTACATGCCATACCGGAGGCAGGTCATCCCCAAGAAATTCACGCAGACTTTTTCCTGCCTTATCCTGTGCATGTTTACTGCAATAGCCCAGTTTCATCAAGGGAAATGAAGCACAGCCATTCGAGAGAATCAGCACATTGTTTTTCAGAAGTACATCCGCTACATCCACAATGCATTTTTCATATAACACTTTTGGATTATTACAGCCGACCATGTTCACGATACCGAGTATCTGTCCTGATTTAATGGCTTCTGCCAATGGCTGCATACTGCCGAAACGCTTGTGAACATATTCCACAGAAAAGCCGACTTCTGCTTCTACTTCGTAAGGCGGAATATAGACCGGAATGCCCTTTCTCTGCTCAAAGCTTTCAATCGCACGGAGAACAATTTTTTCGGCAAGTGCTCTTGTTTCGCCGATATTGGCATGTCGATGGTCATATTCATAGCGTTCTGCGCCGGGAAGTCTTGCAGATTCACTTGTTGTCACAACGGTTGTTTTGAAACAGCGGGCGACTTCCATAATCGACGGGAATACATCCTGCACATCAGCAACCCAAAGGTCTAGCGCACCTGTTCCAAGAACAAGTTCCGCAGAAACTGCATTGGATAACGGAATGACTCCGCCATAACGATACATTGCTGCAAGGCCTGAGCAGCAAATGCCATAGAATTTAATGCCTTTTGCACCTGCTTTCTTTGCAAGCCTGATAAATTTTTCTTCCTGTCCTACTGCTACAATCTGACTGACAAGTGTCGGCAGATGTCCATGCACTGCAATATTCACATAACCTTTTTCCAGTGCGCCGATATTAACTTTGGAGGTAACTCTGTCGCCGACTCCAAACAGGCTGTCAGTTGCGATATTCGCCCCCACAACGCCGGAAAAAGTAAACGCCAGACCACAGCGCAAAAACTGCTGCATGATGCTTTTCCAGTCGCCGTCCGTAGCGCATCCGGATTTGTGATAGGCTTCAAAAACTTCATGATAGGCACTAATCGGAAGAATATCAAGTTCTTCCCAGACTTTCTGCCGTTCCGGAGGGGCGCAAGCCTGAATGGTCTTGTATGTATCCGGTACAGAACGGGACATATCTTCAAGAAGTACATCTGCCAAGTCAGATGCGATATGTTTCAGTTGGCGGTGCTTGACTGGAATTCCGAAAGATGTGGCAGTATCCTTAATTTTTTGTTCTCCCATAATCGGAATATCCAGTTTTCCTTCAGCAGCCCATTTCAGTGCAAGCATGACTTCACGTGCATGCATTCCATGCTGTGCCGCACCAGCCGCAGCAGAACGAAGCAGATTTCTTGCCACAATCAAATCAGCATCAGCACCGCAGACACCTTTAGGAGCTTTCGCCGTAATCCGGCACGGCCCCATGTTGCAGATTTTACAGCAGATGCCTGCCAGTCCGAAATTACATTGTGGCTTCTGTTTATCAAAACGGTCGAATGTCGTATCCAGCCCAAGCTGTTCCATCCGGAGAATCATTTCACGGACAGCCGGGTCAGGGGTTTGTTCAATAACATCCTGTTTGGTGGGAAATGTTTTCCGGTATTCGGAAACTGCATTCATGTAATCCCGTATAAACGCTTGCGGGTCATCATCATCCTGATGGTCAGCTTTATGCGTAACAGTCGGGATGCCATGTTCATCAAAGCCAATCAGCGCACGATGAGAATGAATATGTGCAGGGCTGTGGTCATGCTCACGACAGACTTCTTCGTCATGATGATGGTGATAATGTTCAGACATTTTCCGTTACCCCCTTTGTTCCGGATACAGAAACTTTTTTACAAAAAATTCCTTTCGGATCATGTACCAGCAAATCAATCAGCCAGATGACAAGTGCAAATACTACAACAGAAACTCCGAGAAATGCATCATTAAGCATATCTGCCGGAACTGGTGTAAAATATTCATCACACAGTTCAATATATTCCGAAACTGCATCCACCAGCCACATCAGAGACGCTCCCCAGAACATCCAGCAAAGTGTGGACACACGATAATTATTTCCTTTTGTATACCAGATAACCGTGCTGATAACAGCAGCAGTCACAGCAATCAGTAATGTCAAATCACTGCACCTCCTGTATTGATTTTTTCTGCTGGATATGATTGACAGCGAGCATTCCAATCCAAACACCTGTGACAAGTGCCGCCATACCGATACCATTTGTTGCCATCTCGTGCAGCATTACAGATGTAGATTCTGAATCACGCATCGCCGTAAGAAATGGAAACCATGGCTGTACCTCTCCATGCCACACATGCTCAAAGGCAAGCAATGCACTTCCACCCCAGAGCAGGTTTGTCAACCAGCGGGTTTTATACAGAATTCCGTTTTCCTTTACAGGTACGGTCTCCGTACTGACTTTCGTTACCGAATATTTTTTATAGTGTCTGCTTTCAGCAATCCTGCGCACAATAGTGATAGCTGCCGCCTCAGCAGCGGGTACAATAAAACATGCCATAATATCTTCACCTATTCCTACTAAATTTATTGGTTTTCTATTATTGATTATACTGCATTACAGCAGAATTGTCAATATACTGTGGTTCAATTGGCATATACCACATTTCAATACAATTTAATAGATTTTTTCTATATATCAATAATTACTTTTATGTTTATTTTATATCTATAAAAATTATTTTAAAATATGATTTCCTATTAAAAAATTACATATCTCAATCGAGACAGGCATATATTGAAGTATCATCAAAAACTGAATTTATTTCCGGAGGTTAAGTATATGCATAAAAACTGTCTCACGAAAATCGGCGCAGTTGTGGCTGCGGTAACACTAGTTCTGGCTGGCTCATGGTACACCATGCGTCAAATGAACCGAAAAACTGCTCAGGTCAGTTCGTCAGCAAGTGACGGACAAATTATCATCCTTGATGCTGGTCATGGTGGTATGGATGGCGGATGCACTTCTGCAAACGGTGATGCCGAGAAAAATATCAATTTGGCAATTCTTCTTGATTTACGTGATTTGCTCCGGATGTCAGGCTACACTGTTCTGGCCACCAGAGATACAGACCGTTCTATCCATGATGACGGCATAGAAGGCATTGCTAACCAGAAGAGCTCTGACATGGATAATCGGTTAAAATTATTTAATTCCGTACAGGATGCAATCTGCCTTTCAATTCATCAGAATCAGTTTACCGACCCAAAATACAGCGGTGCGCAGATGTTCTATTCTGAAAGCAATTCACGGAATGCAGAACTTGCACAAATGCTCCAGAATCAGTTTGTTGCGTTTCTTCAACCCGATAACAAGCGCGAAATCAAGCAGTGTGGCAAAGAATTATTTCTCTGCTATTACAGCAAGAATCCCACTGTTATGGCTGAATGTGGTTTCCTGTCCAATCCGGAAGAAGCTTCCCTGCTGATTACGGAAGATTATCAGCAGAAAGTCGCATTTACACTCTATTCTGCACTGATTCAGTATTGTGCCGAAAATACTTGATGCTACTTGACAAATAACATATTTTGCAGTAAAATAAAATAGACATTGTAATTTTATTCCGAAAGCGAGGACTTTCATGTCTGAAAAATTTACTGCATTTGTCAGAAAGTATTCTTCTGTCTTTTTATGCATACTTATGCTGATACTGTTTCTGTTCCTGTCAGAAGCCCCCGAAGCAGATGCCGAAACACCCCGTATCAGTCATAGCCTTATTATAGAAACTTATCTGGCTGAAACAGAATCCGAAACCCAAACAGAAACTGAACCTCAGACAGAACCAGAAACAGAACCTCCTGCCCCCCCGGAGTCTGTCATTCTCGAAGATGTTCCGTATTATTCACAGGAATATATTCTTCCCACCGGATGCGAAATCGTCAGCGCAAAAATGCTTCTCAGTTACTATACTCATGAAGAACCTGATATCCAAGAAATGATTGCACTTCTGAACTGTGAATATCCTGTCGAAATCGACGGACATACTTATGCACATCATCCGGAAGATGCCTTTATTGGCAATCCGGAAACCGAACACAGTTTCGGATGTTTTGCGCCGATTATTACCGAAGTGCTGAACCAGTTTCTTCCGGAAGGCTTTCGTGCGGAAGATATTTCCGGAACGGAACTCCGGGAAATTGCTGAAACTTATCTTCCGCAGGGAAAACCTGTACTTGTCTGGGCGACTATCTGTATGTGGAAAAGCTTCCCTAATGCTGGCTGGTATCTTCTTGATAAAGACGGCAATCCTACAGATGAATGGTACGACTGGCTCGCAAATGAACACTGCATGGTGCTGGTCGGCTATGATGATGACTATTACTATTTCAATGACCCGTATGATTCTCACGGGCTGATTTCTTTCGGCCGTGAGAAAACCGAAACCCGTTACGCAGAAATCGGAAAATATGCTGTCGTAGTAACAGAATCTGAAAATTAATATTATCATGGATAAATTTGAAAAATTAATTTCTCTGGAAGAAAAACCAATTTCTCCGGAGGATGTCTCACTGATTTATGAATGTCTTACTGATGAAGATGCTCTTCTCCGCAGTGAAGCGGTCAGCCTGCTTTCCCGTCCGGAACTCAAAGACACAGAAAAGGATTTGCAGATTCTGCTTTCCATGTGTAATGATGCTGATGCCCTCGTCCGTACAGAAGTCTATGACGTTCTGTCTGCATTTATTGATAAGAGAATTCCTGAACGGCTTCAGAAAGCCATTCTGCACGAACCGGATGAACTCGCCCGCAGTTATGCCATTATGTCATGGGCGGACTCTGTCCGCCGTTTCACGTCTGATTTTTCAAAGCCGATTGCATTTATTCAGAAGTATCAGAAAATGGAAACTTCCGAAAGCTGTCTTTTTGCATATGCCTATGCGCAGTATCAGTTTCATAATGCCGGAAGTCTGAAAAAAATGCTCTCATTCCTGAACAGTAAAGATTATCGTATCCGTTGTTCTGTCGTGAATTCGTTCCGCTTTGCGAATGAACGTGATTTGCCTGCTATCTGTCAGGCATTCCGGAACTGTTACGAATCCGAAGAAACCAGAGCCGTCCGCTCCGTAATTGAAAGTTTTTTCCGGTTTCATAATCAGTATGTACTTTAAAGAATAAATAAAAAGCCGTCCTGAAAAAGACGGTTTTTCTGTCAGAAAGGATTGTTATCATGGCAAAAAAAGATAAAGTTCAATATGTCTGCACCGAATGCGGATGGTCAACCTCCAAATGGAGCGGTTTCTGTCAGGGCTGTAAAAAATGGAATACCCTTGAAGAAGTCTTTCCCGAAATCTCACAGGAAAATCATCCTGTCATTGATTTATCAAATAAAATCCACAAAATCGCTGACATCAGCTATGAAAACGAAGTCCGCTACAGCACCGGATGCGGTGAACTTGACAGAGTGCTCGGCGGTGGACTCGTCAAAGGTTCAATTGTTCTGCTCGGTGGTGAACCCGGTATCGGAAAAAGTACCCTGTTATTACAAATTTGTCAGTTTATGGGAGAAAATCATACTGTTCTGTACGTTTCCGGCGAAGAATCCGGCAGACAAATCAAGCTCCGCGCCGAACGGCTCGGTGTTTCTTCTGATAAGCTCTATATCCTCACCGAAACCGATGCACAGGCCGTTTGTGATACTATCGGCATTTCCAAACCCGATATTGTTATCATTGACTCGATTCAAACAATGCAGATAACACAGATTTCCTCCACACCCGGAAGCCTGACACAAGTCCGCGAATGTACCAATTTATTTATGCATACTGCGAAAAAACTCGAAATTCCGACTTTTATTGTTGGCCATGTCAACAAAGACGGCGCAATTGCAGGGCCTAAAGTCATGGAACATATTGTTGATACAGTTCTATTTTTCGAGGGCGAACGGCATATGAGCTATCGCGTTCTAAGAGCTGTCAAGAACCGTTTCGGCTCGACAAATGAAATCGGCGTTTTTGATATGCAGGATAAGGGACTGAAAGAAGTTGAAAATCCCTCTCAGATGCTCCTTGCCGGCCGTCCTCTGGGTGTTTCCGGAACATGTATTGCCTGCGTGATGGAAGGTTCTCGCCCGATTCTCGCCGAAGTGCAGACTTTGGTTTCAAAAAGCGGTTACGCCTCACCCAAACGGACAGCAACCGGATTTGACTATAATCGCATGTCGTTATTATTAGCCGTTCTCGAAAAGCGTTTCGGGCTGGCTTACGGCGCACTGGATGTCTATCTGAACATTGTCGGGGGATTCCGTCTTGATGAGCCTGCCGGAGATTTGCCGGTTGCTTTAGCTTTGTATTCCAGTTTGACGGACAAGCCGATTCCGGATAAACTGATTGCCATCGGAGAAGTCGGACTCGCCGGAGAAATCCGAAATGTTTCACACATCGTCAAGCGTGTGGAAGAAGCTCGGCGCATGGGCTTTGAACTTTGCATCGTTCCGAAACAGGCACTCAATGCTCTGCCGAAAAGCTCCAAAACACTGCGGATTTTCGGTGTCGATAATTTAAGGCAGTCATTCGGCGTACTGGCGAAACTCGATTCCGAACAGCAAGGAACAGCATGATTAAATCACTCCGTATTCTATTTCCTCGGCAATGACTGACCAGTAATTTTCCGAATCGGAGAAAGCATTTTTATCTGATTGCAGAATCTGCTGACGGAACTTGTCAGCAGATTGTTTTTCTTCTTCTGCTGATTGCGTTAGTGAACGATTTTCGCAAAATTTTTGAAATATTTCTATTTCTTTTCTGAATACTTCCGGAGAGGATGCAATATAAACAGCATAATTTTCTTCAGATTCTTCAGTATCGAGAGAAAAAACAGCTCCGTTTTCAGCAATGCCGACTAAAATCGAATTTAATCCCCAGTCTTTGGCGATTATCTGATATTTATGCTGATGCAGAATCATGTCATAGCAAGCGGAATCTTCCAGAAATTTCAGCTCCAATAGGTATGATTCTGCCCATTCTTTGAATATTCTAATAATGTCGATTAATTTTCCGGCATCTCCCACACCCTCAAAAATTTTGTTCTTGACACTGCACACAATCCAGTCATTATCTCCGTTATCCGTTTTAATTTCACAGAACGGCTTATTTTCCAACTCTGTTTCCTGTAGGTCAATGCTTACGCTCCAGCCGGGATTATCTAATGTATCAATTTTCACACCGTACAGATGCTCCCAGTCGCCGTCACAGTGATTCTGATACCAGTTTTGAAGCCATATCAGCAAATTCATTCTGATTTCACTCCTTATTTAAACGGTATACAGGGAAAATCTCCGCAGGCATCCCCGACCGGAAAGACCAGAATTTCCGAAGCCTTTTCACAGAATTCTGAAATCAAGTCATTCCACATCTGCTCTGGAAGAGTATTATTTTCACAATAAAGTTGTAATCCGCCCGGCTCGACAGAATGTACGATGCCGTTTGTATTTAATTTTTGAATTTCCGGCCAAAGTTTTTCCCATAATTCATCTGGAATCGTATAATGTATATTTAAAGTAATATCCTGATTCATAAAATCCTCTCACTTTCTAAGATAACATTTTTTCCAATATTCCAATGCTTCCGTGTAAGTATCTCCAAACCAAAAGTATTCCCCATTTTCCCATAAAGCTTTAAATCTTTTTTCAGTTCTGCACTCATAAAAACGATAATCACAAATCATATAACTGCAATATAATTTTTTATAGCCTGCTTTTCCTCTTAGAATTTCCGGATACCGCCTGACAGCACGATTTGCAAAAGTTTTCGGACCGATACCCTTTCTGATGTTTCTTGACTTAGACGGACTATCCTTAAAAACTGGAAATTTTCTGTAACTTCTGCTCATAGCTTTGCTTTCTCCTTTCAGAAAAGCAAAAAACCGCTGACAGATGCATCAGCGGTTTTTCTTATGGGCCATCGGGGACTCGAACCCAGGACCATCCGGTTATGAGCCGGGAGCTCTAACCAACTGAGCTAATGGCCCGATATGATATGACAAAAGAGCGGAAAACCGCTCTTCTGCAATATTATGCCGGCACTTATCTAATTTCCCAGGCCGTCACCAGCCAAGTATGTTCGACGTAAGAGAGCTTAACTGCCGTGTTCGGAATGGGAACGGGTGGAACCTCTC
>SVNI01000046.1 GCA_015066975.1 Ruminococcus sp.
CCTTGGCTATGATAATCAGGACAAATGGCTGAATGCGCTCGGCGGTCAGTACGGATGCGTTTTCATTGATGAAATCAATACAGCGAACATCGAGTTTGTCAGGGAGATTTCCACAAGAAATGACTATCTGCTGGCGACTCTGAATCCGGACGATGCAGAACTGCCAATTTATAAAGAATTTGTGAACTGTTCCCGACCGTTCCGGAAATATCTCACTGATGTTCCGGAGTCGATTCTTGCCGAACTGACCGAACCGGAAAAATCCGGCTGGAAATACTGGTTTTTCAGTTTTCGTGATAATGCAAGCCTGACTCCGGAAGATATTCAGAGAAAAATCGACTCTGCACCTGTCGGGACAAAGCTTTACAAGAACAAGATTCAAGGGCTCAGAGGACGGGCAACGGGCTTGATATTCGCCAATTTCGACCGGAAACAGCATTGCTTTCATGAGGGCGAAATTCAGTTACAGATTGAGAAATCAGAACTGAAATTCATGCAGTTCTCGGCAGGGCTGGACACATCCTATTCAGCAAAATCGGCTGATACGATGGCGATGACGTTCATCGGCATTGATAACAAGGCACGGCTTCTGCTTCTGGAAGAAGAAGTCATTCAGAACGCTGAACTGAAAATTCCGGTATCGCCTTCTGATTTGGCGGTCAGGTTCGTGGATTTTCTGGAGCGATGCCGTCAGAAGTGGGGCTTCGCCCGTGATGTCTATATTGACAGCGCAGACCAAGCCACAATGACCGAACTGAATAAATACAAGAGAACTTCCGGCTGTCTGTACAATTTCATCAACAGCTACAAGAAGCTGAAAATTCTCGACCGGATAAATTTGCAGTCCGCATGGATAGCATCAGGGCATTATCTTGTGAATGAGACTTGTCAGCATCATCTGCATGAGCTGAACTGCTACGCATGGAAAGAGGATAAATCCGAACCGGAAGACAAAAACGACCATACAATCAACAGCGTACAATATGCTTTTATTCCGTATAAAGACCTAATCGGAAAGAGGTGAATTTTCTGAATATTCTGAACAATCTCCGGCTATGGCTGGCGAGTCTGCTCCGGCTCGAACCGGCTCAGCCAAAACAGCTCTATGTCAGAGAAAATCTGACATTCGAGGATAACTGCGCTCTGAACAGAATCTGGTATCACGGCGACCCCGAAGAATTTTCCCAGATATATTCCCAGCTCGGCGGAGCAGGCTTCTGGAGCATGTCGGCGAAAAGCCGGAAGATTCCGAAAATTCACACGGGTCTGCCGGCTCTGATTGTCGATACACTCTCTCAGATTGTGATTTCTGATATGCTGACTATCGAAATTTCAGATTCTCCGGCAGAACAGGAACTTCTGCATAAAATCTTGGAAAAAAATCAGTTTCCGGAACTTCTGGAACAGTCTGTCAGTGATACGCTCATTGACGGTGACGGCGCATTTAAAATCACGTTTCATCCGGAAAAATCCGAGTTTCCGGCTCTGGAATTTTTCTCCGGGAATCGGGTGCAGTATGAAAATCAGGAAATTATTTTCCTGACGAAATATCTCAAGAATTCGAGAGAATTTTTATTACGGGAGTGTTACGGCTTCGGCTATGTCCGGTATATCCTGACCGATGCTTCCGGAATCGCCGTTTCTCTGGACTCTCTGGACGAAACCAGAAATCTGACTGACCTGATTTTTGATAAGAATATCCGGCTTGCTGTTCCGCTGAAATTCCGGAAATCGAAACGCTATCCGAACCGGGGACAAAGCATTTTCGACCGGAAACGTGGCTGTTTCGATGCGCTGGACGAAAGCTGGAGTCAGTACATGGGCGCAGTCCGGAAGTCTCAGCCTAAGACCTATATCCCGTCTGCTCTTGCCGATTACAATCCGCAGACCGGAGAACCCATGCGCCCTGACCCGTTTGAGGATAACTATATCATAACTGGCTCGAATATGGCGGAAGACGGGAAAAATCAGATAACCAGCGTTCAGCCGGAAATCCAGACAGAATGCTATCTGTCGGCATACATGACAGCCCTTGATTTATGTCTGCAAGGGCTGATTTCGCCGTCTACGCTGGGCATTGATGTCAAGAAGCTCGACAACGCCGAAGCACAGAGAGAAAAAGAAAAAGCCACTCTCTACACCCGAAACAGAATCATCACGGTTTTGCAAAAGATACTTCCGGAGCTGTTCCAAGCCGTTCTGTGGACGTACTACGCTGAACATGAACTCGATTTTCCGGAACATCTGAAAATCTCCGTGCCGTGGGGCGAGTACGCAAATCCAAGCTTTGAGAGTCAGGTAGAAACCATCGGGAAAGCCAAGTCAAGCCGTATCATGTCGAATGAAGCTGTTGTCGAGGAACTTTACGGCGATACCAAGCCGGATGACTGGAAGCAAGCCGAAATCGAACGTCTGAATCAGGCGGACGGGCTGATTTTATCTGATGAGGAATTGTTCTGATGGCGAATTATGACGTGGGTGATGCCTTATCCAGAATCGAAACTATCCTGCTTGACTCGATAGGCAGGAACATGAAACGGCATCTGAAAGAAGAATCCGACCTGCAAAAAGCATGGAGCATGTGGCAGACCGAACAGCTCGCAGGTCTGGGAAACTGGTCAGCGAAGAACTATAAACAATTCGCTCCGCAGTTCACGAAGATAAACAATTCCGCTATGAATCTGTTACAGCAGGCGAATCAGAACGGCGAACTGAACGAAGAAATCAGGATTCTGCAAACCGGAATTCAGAACGCACAAAGATTTTTCGATGTGCCGAATGACAAGCTGGATTCGCTTTTAAAATCCGTCCGGTCTGACCTGTCAAGGGCAGAACACTCTATTTTGAGAAAAGCCGATGATGTCTACAGAGAAGCGTTATTCGATTCTCATTTTTATCTGCAATCCGGAACGGGAACGCTGAATTCTGCCATAGATATGGCGGTATCTGACATGCATCAGAGGGGCATGAACAGCATCGTCTACCGGAACGGAGCGCATGTATCAGCATCAGTTTATGCAAGAATGGCACTCCGGACGGCGAACGAACGGGCGCAGTTATTAGGCGAAGGGAAAGCCCGTGACAAGTTCGGAATTCATACGGTCATTGTACCGCCCTCGGGTGTTGCCTGTCCGAAGTGTGCGCCGTGGCTCTGCAAAGTTCTTGTGGATGATGTCTATTCTGCCGGAACGCCTGCCGAAGCCGATGAACTGAAACTTCCGCTTCTGTCAGAAGCCATTAGACAAGGTTTTCTGCACCCCCAGTGCAATTGCAGTCCGCAGACGTATTTTCCGGAATCTCCCGTTCCGGAGATGTCGGATTCTCAGCGAGAAGAAGCCGTCCGGAAATATCGCATCACACAGAAACAGCGGTATCATGAACGGCAAATCCGGAAATGGAAACAGGCGGAGAAATCCGCTCCGGATGAGGCTTCTAAAAAATCGGCATCCGCCCGAAAGCGGGAATGGCAGAAGCGATGCAAAAACCTCTGCGACCAGAATTCCGATTTTCTCCGCCGTGATTATTTTCGGGAAAAGATTTATGACAATCAGACTCCGCCAATCGTTCCGAACGTTATCGACAAGCCGACTCCGCCCGAACCAACTCCGAAAATCACCGAAGCAAAGCCGGCGGTGACGGTATCAGAATCAGAATTGTTTCTTGGAAATCATTCTGATAAAAATATTCCAATTTTACCAGAATCTCTTGACAAATCTGCTGAAAGTGGTATAATAAAAGAAACACATCAGCTATATCCTGAAAAAATTGCAGGAGTACAGCGTGGCACACCAATGACATTTGAGCAGGCAGACAATCAGAATCCAAATCCACTTTATAACAGGGGTGGGGGATATGCAATGAATTGTCAGTCAACCGTTGTAGCTTATGAAGCAAGGCTTCGAGGATACCCAGTAAGAGCATTGCCGATTACCGGAAACAAAATCATGAAAAGATTAGCGGAAGAACCTCGCCTTGCATGGATTGACCCAGCGACAGGACAACATCCTAATTATATCGTTAATGAAAAAGCTAATACTGCACTTAAATTTTTCTTATTTTTAAACAAGACAATCCAGCAGGGCGAACGCTATTCTTTTGAATTTCATTGGAAAAACGGAGGAGGTCATGTCGTAGCTGTCGAAAAGCTTTCTGATTGGAATCTCCGGATTTATGATGCACAATCCGGAAAAACAATAGAAAAATTTGCTGTAATAAACTATTTCAAAGATATTGATTTTAAGAAAAAATCTTCTAAAAATGAACATCTGGCAAAGATTCTGCGAATTGACAATATGGTATTTGATTTAAAAATCATAAATGAAATTCTGGAGGTGGGAAAATCATGACAGACTTAGAAAAAGCTATCGCATTTGCAAAAGAAAATGATTATGATTCTGCTGAATACGAGGGCATCTGGAAAGAGTACCATGTATATTTTCCCAGTTTTGCTGTAGAATGTTTTACAGGTCCGCCCCTTAGAATCCTTGAAAAAGATGGCAAATTCAGAATGTCAACTCCGGAAGAAGCATTTGATATTTTACATGATTTGCATCCATCGACAGAAAAAGAAAGATTTGAAATAAAATTACTGGAACGCTTTATGAAAAAATTAATGAAACACCGCTTGTTATAAAATACAGAAAGAATATGTGAAGAATCCATTGAATTTTAGTTTGCTTTTTCCTAACAGGTACAGCATATTGGAAAAGATTATCGGTAAACTATAAAGGAGGAGTTATCCATGAAAAATAACATTGAAAATTATGAATTTGAACCTGTACGGATTGATGGGAAAACTCCTGCCGGCGGTGATTATGCTCTTTTCTATCATTATGACGAAAATCATAAAGCATGTAAACCGGAAGAAGCATATTGGATTCATATTCATGAATATACAGCATCAGGAAAATTTATCCATGAAACAATAGGATTTGGGGCAAAAGCTCCTCTGTAAAAGATAGTAATGAACCAGAGATGATTTTTTATGATGCGACATGAAACAGAAGAAGAAAAACGACTTTGGGATAAATATTATCATGATAAGTCGCTGACAGAAGAAGAAAGAAAAAAAATTCTTGAACGCCTAAAAGAAATTGATAAAGAACAAAGTTATCCGTTTTCATATTAAACATAAACCGCCTGAACAGGGCGGTTTTCTTATGCCAAAATTTATTTTTATACCCGAAAGGAGAATTTTCATGGAAGACGAAGAAATCAAAAAAGAAGAAGCCAAGCCGGAAGAAAAGCCGGACAAACCCGAACAGGCAAAGCCTGAACCGAAACCCGAACCCGTTCCGGAACAGCCGGACAGCTCCGAACTGGACAGCCTGAAAGCCGAAAATTCCCGTCTCCGCATCGAACGGACAGCCATGCTCGAAGCCGTCAGAATGGGAGTCGATTCCCGTCAGATTGACTATGTTCTGAAACTCGCTGAATTTCCAGAAAATGCCGATACAAAGGCGATTACCTCAGCGATTCAGAAAGTTCTGGATGATGTTCCGGCTTTCAAGGCGGAAAATTCCGCCAAGGCAAAGGGCTTCCAAATCGGTGCGGATAACTCGAAACAGACCCCCGAAGCCGATGCCATTGCAAAGGCATTCGGCAACACAAGAAAGGATTGATTTTATGGCAGTTTACAACTATGCGGAACAGTTCAGCAAGGAATTACAGACGAAATATTCCCGTGAACTGGTCAGTTATGACCTCACACTGAGCAATCCGGATGTGCAGTTTATCAATGCGCAACTGATTAAGCTCCCGACTATGACGCTCTCCGGCTATAAAGACCATAACCGCCAGAATCTCGGCTTCAATGCCGGAACACTGGGGAACAGTTGGATTCCGAAACAGCTCGAACATGACCGTGATGTAGAATTCTACATCGACCCGATGGACGTTGACGAAACAAATCTTGTTCTCTCAATGGCGAATGTCACAAACCAGTTCGAGGAACAGCAGGCGATTCCGGAGAAAGATTCCTACAGATTCTCGAAGCTTTACAGCGAAGCCGTCACCTATACGGCGAACGGTGCTGTTGTGGATACCACAACCCAGCTCACTGCGCTGAACATTCTCGACTGGATTGATACACAGTCTGCAATCATGGATGATGCAGGTGTTCCAACTGACGGCAGAATTCTGTATCTGACATCAGCAGTGAAATCGCTGTTAAAATCTGCATCGGGCATTACCAGAACGATTTCTGTCGGGGGTGGCTCGAATACTGTAAACAGAAATATCAACAGAATTGATGATATGATTATCAAGACTGTTCCGTCCGGCAGATTCAAGACGGCTTACGACTTCACAAACGGCTGTACTCCGGCAGTATCGGCGAAACAGATTCATGCAATGCTGATTCATCCGAGCTGTGTTGTCAGCCGTGACAAGTACAGCTATATTCAGGTATTCACCCCCGGACATGATTCCAGAACAGCGGACAAATATGTTTATCAGAACAGATATTTTACAGATACATTCCTGCTCCAGCAGAAAGCGTCGGGCATTGCTGTCAATGCTGATGCCTGATTGTGAGGTGATTTCATGATTTATGCAGTCAAGGGAAACAAGAGCTATCAGGTCGGCGAAAACATGGCTTTGCAGGAAGAATATCTGAACCGTGGCTATGACCTCACGGACGAAACCGGAGCAGTCCTGAAACACAGTCCCGTCAAGACCGTGCCTTACAGTCAGTATGCTGAAATTCTCGCCGAACTCGAAGCACTCCGGAAGGAGAAAAAGAAGTGAGTCAGTATCTGACTTGTGAGGAATTCCGGAATCTGACAGGGAAAGAAATTTCTGAAAATTTTCTGATTCAGGCATCGAATCAGATTGATATTCTGACTTTTCAGAGAATCAAGAAAATCGGGTTTGAGAATTTAACCAGTCTGCAAAAAGAATTGATTCAGAACGTCTGCGCACAGCAGGCGTTATTTTTGCAGGATTACGGCGAAATGCTGAACAGTCCGTTAAGTTCCTACAGTATTGCCGGCGTTTCGATGAGCTGGAATTCTCAGAATCTTGTGAACATTTCCGGCATCACGATGCAGAACGAAAGCTATCAGCATCTTTTGCAGACAAATCTCTGCAATTCGGCATTGAGGTGAGTTTATGAAATATCCGAAACTTGTTCCGGAAGCGGTCTGCCGTTCTCCGTGCAGGGTGATTCTGCAAGCCGAAGGCATCAGCGAAGACGGCGAACGGCTTCCGGCATTTTCCGCCGATTTGAAATGTCTGTTTCAGAGCAGTTCCCGAAGAATTCTGAATGCCAAACGGGAAGAAATCACGATTTCGGCAGAGGCTTATTTTTCTTCTGATTTCTGTCCGGAACTGCCGGAAATTCCGGACGGAGAAATTCAGATATTCGGCATGAAACGGCAAATCATCAGAGGGCAGAAAGCACGGAATCCGGACGGAACTGTCAATTATATTCGACTGGATGTGATATAATGGCTGGCATTGATTTTAATCAGCTTTGTGCCGATATTCTCGAAGAAACAGCGATTGAATTAAAAAGAGAAATCGAAGATGCTCAGGTAGTTCCTAAAAATACCGGAGAACTTGAACTTTCTCATCATATTCTGCATCCGGAAAAAAATCGTTCTGAAATTTCTACAAGTAAGAATTACGCAAGAAGATTATACATGCATCCAGAATATGATTTCAATCAAGGCGATAATGCAAACGCTAAAGGTCAGTGGTTCGAGGACTGGGAAGCCGGCGGAAAGTATGAAAACCGAGCTTCTGAAATTTTTATTCAGAAATTCAAGCAGAAAACAGGGGGCTGATTTCATGCAGTTAAGCGATGTCAGAGACTGGCTGAAAGAAATTTTTCCCGAAGCAGAACATTTTTATGTCGGCAGAATCGACAGCAGTCAGGAAAAATGCATCGGCATTTATGACGGAAATCCGATTCCGGAAACGCCTTGTATCAGCTTCCGGACGTTTCGGGAGATTCCGGTTTCAATTCTGATTCACTGGACGGAGAATGCAAAAGTTTCTCAGGCTTCTGCACTGGAATTGTATTCCCGTCTGCAAAGCGCAGATTTTCCGGAAATCGGCGGTCATGCTGTTCCGCTGATTTCTCTGCTGAATGCTTCTCCGGCGGACTGCACACCGCCGGAAAGCTTAATTTATGAGTATGTTATCAACATGAATATTTTTTATAATATCTGAAAGGAGTTTTATCATGGCTGATACTTTTACAGGAGTTTTTCCCGTACACAACAACGTTTTTGAAGTCGAAACGGCAGAAAACACATGGTCAGCAATTGCCAATCTGGAAGGCTTCAACGTCAATTTTGACGGCACTGTCGAAGAATGGACAGCAATGGAGAATGAGGGCTGGACATCGGCACTCAAAACGGGTATGAAATGGACGCTCACGCTCAAAGGCAAACGTACAGTCGGCGATGCCGGAAATGATTTTATCGCCGGAAAGAAATTCAAGACCGGTCAGGATGCTTATGCTAAAATCCGCTGGACAATGCCCACCGGTACGCAGATTGTGCAGGAAGTCGTTGTCAACGTCAAGGCGGACGGCACGGGCGATACCACCAATGTGGGCGCACTCGAAGCCGATTTGCAGTCCAACGGCAAGCCTACAGTTACCGAACCTTCCGGCGGTTAATCAGAAAGGAGATAAATTATCATGAAAATCAATATCACTGAAAAATTACAGCAGGAAAAGCCTGTTCTCGAAATTTTCGGGAAAGAATTTGAAATCGATAACCGGAAAGATACGGTTCTTGCCTATACGGAAAAAGATTTCAGCAATAAGAAAACAACCGAAGTCATGGAAGATATTATTCAGCATTTCGCAGGTGAAAAGGCTCTGAAAGAAATTCAGGCTATGAAAGATTTGTCTTTTCATGATTGTGAAATCATCATTTACGGAATTATGGCTCTTGCACTGGAAATCACGCTGGAAGAAGCAGAACAGCGATTTCACAGCACCGCAAAATCAGAAGCCTGAATTTTATGACTTATCCGAAGACTGGCATCTGATAGAATCCAGTTTTGCATCACAGTATGGTATCAGAATCCGGCAGGAGCAGGACATGAGCTGGGGAGAGTTTTCGGCTCTGCTGTCCGGACTTCTGCCGGAAACACCGCTGGGACAGATTGTGCGCATCCGGAGCGAAACTGACCCGAAAATCATCGAAAAATTTACAGCATCACAGAAGAAAATCTATGAGGACTGGCAGACAAGGCAATTCCGAGAACATCCGGAACGCTATCAGCAGAAACTGTCGCAGATAGAGAAAATCTTTCTTGCACTGGGGGCGAAATCATGACAGGAGATACAAAAGTGACTCTGCATCTGGATTTGAACACATCCGAAGCGCAGAGAAAACAGGATAATTTTATTTCACAGAATAAGAACCTGAAAGCAAGTCTGGCTCTTGACATTTCGCAGGCAGTACAGGAATTTCAGAATTTTGCAAATCAGATACAGGGTCAGGCAGTCCGTGCCAAGCTGATGCTTGACGGCACGGACCAGCCCGAACTTTCTGTAAAATTCAGCACTCAAGATGCAGAAACTTCTTTTCAGAATTTGCTTTCCGGAATGCAGAGTCAGAATCCTGTCACGGCTCTGCAACTGGATATTTCACAAGCTGAACAGACATTTTCTGCTTTCATCAGCCGGACGCAGAATCAGCCTGTCAGCGTAAAATTACAGCTTGACGGGACAGAAGCTCCGCAGGCGGTCACTTCTCTGGAACTCATAACGGTAGATGCACGGAACACTCTGCAAAGCTTTATTTCAGAATGTCAGAATCTCAATGCAGACCTGCATCTTGACACCAGTCCGGCAGAACAGAACTTTTCAGAATTTGCAAGCCGGATACAGAGTCAGAATCTCAATGCACGGTTACAGTTTTCCGGTACGGAACAGCCGGAAGTTTCCGCAAAATTCAGCACGGATGATGCAGAAACCGCTTTCCGGAATTTTGCTTCCGGTATCCGGAATCAAAGTATCAGCACGGTTCTGAAGCTTGACACCAGTCAGGCGATGCAGAATTTTCAGGCTTTTGTAAATCAGGCGAAAACGACTCCTGTCAATACCGTTCTGAAACTGGAAAACAGGCAACAGCAGGCGGTCACGGCTCTGAAACTTGAAACCGAACAGGCAAGGACTGCTTTTCAGAATTTTGTCTCGCAGGTCAGAAATCAGAATATCACGGCAAATTTACGGCTGAATCTCTCGCAGGCAAGGGCTGATATACAGAGAATCGCCAATCAGAGCGTTACCGTAAAACTGAATTACAGAAATCAGGCAAAGGCTTCTGTTTCGCTGAATCTAGATACCGCTTCCGCCAACAGAAAATTAGACTTGTTTCTGCAAAGAATCAAGAGAGCCAGTCCAGTGCTCCGGCTTCGTTTCGATGTGGATTCTGCACGTTCGAGATTTGATTCTTTCCGGAATCATGTCCAGCGCACTCGCTTTGATTCCCGTCTGAATCTGAATACTTCTGATGCACAGCGTTCACTGACGGAACTGCTGAACAGAATCAGCAATGCGAATCTGAATCTGAAAAACTCCGGTCAGAGCATGAACAATCTGAACGGTACGGCGCAGAATTTAGGAAATACTCTGAAATCGCTCTTTGCTACAGGTGCAGTTATCGCATGGGGAAAAGCCTGCATCAGTGCCGCAACCGGAACAGAAAACGCTTTTCGAGGATTGCAAAGCATTCTCAGCGGACAGGGCAGAAATTTCAGTCAGGCACAAGGATTCATTCAGGAATATATCGCAGACGGTCTGATTCCTTTGCAGAATGCAGTCACGGCCTACAAGAATCTTGCATCGAGGGGCTATTCTGATACGCAGATTCAGAACGTCCTGACAGCTCTGAAAGACAGTGCCGCCTATGGCAGACAGGCAAGCTATTCGCTCGGTGATGCAGTCACATCGGCAACGGAAGGCCTGAAAAATGAGAATTCTATTCTTGTCGACAATGCCGGAGTGACTAAGAATGTCGCCAAGATGTGGCAGGATTATGCCAAATCTATCGGCACAACATCGGCGAATCTGACGCAGGCGCAGAAGATTCAGGCAGAAGTCAACGGCATTCTGGAAGAAACCAGATTTCAAAGCGGTGATGCCGCAAAGATTGCTGATTCCTTTTCCGGAAAAATTTCCCGTCTGACAGCAAGCCTGACGGCATTCAAGACGGCTGTCGGGAATATCCTGACAGGTGCGCTGTCTCCGCTGATTTCGTTTCTGACAGAGGGCATCCGGAAAGCAACGGAATTGACAGAAGCATTCGGCAGAATGTTAGGCTTTACGGGATTTCAAGCGGATATTTCTTCGGGACTGTCTTCCGGAATTTCGTCCGCCGTAACAGAAACCGACAGCCTGACGGAATCGCTTGAAAATGCGCAGAAAACGGCTGAAAATCTAGGTTCTGCAAGCTTTGATGATTTCAACATCATCGGGGTGCAGGAATCGGAAACCGATTCTGATACAGAAGAAACAGAACCGGTGATTTCTCCTGTTCTGGACAGTTCCGGCATACAGAACGGCATTTCAGAAATCGGAAATCAGCTTTCTGAAACGCTGAACAGTCTGTTTCAGCCGTTCCGGAACGCATGGGCGGAATATGGTCAGCCGTTTCTGAATTCGATGCAGAACGCCGGAGAACAAATCAAATCCATGTTCGGAAGTATCGGGCGGAGTTTCGAAGAAGTCTGGACGAACGGCACGGGAGAACGGGCAGTATCTGCGATTCTGAGCATTTTCCGGAATATTTATGATATTATCGGGAATATTGCAGAACGCTTTGCGCTGGCATGGAGTGACGGCACAGGAACAAGCATTGTACAGCATCTTGCGGATATTTTCCAGAATGTGCTTGATACAGTAAATCATATCACTGCAAAAACGGCAGAATTCGCCCAAACGGTTGATTTTTCGCCGTTTCTGAATGCCGTTGACGGGCTTCTGGAAAGTCTTGAACCGTTTACGGAGCATATCGGTGAGGGGCTGGAATGGTTCTGGGAACATGTTCTGCTTCCGGTTGCCGGATTCACGATAGAAACTGTTATTCCGGATTTTCTGGATATTTTATCCGGAGCGATTGACATTCTGGATGCTTCTATAGAAGCCCTGAAACCGTTCGGCTTGTGGCTATGGGAGAAGTTTATCAAGCCTCTGGCGGACTGGTCAGGCGAAATCATCACGGCAGGACTGGAAAGCTTTGCAGATGTACTTCACAATATCGGCGACTGGATTCGGGACAATCCGGATTCAGCCAGATTTATCGGCATTCTGACAGCATCCTTTATCGGACTGAGCACGGCTGTCACGGGCGGAGTGTTTGCTTCAATGGCCGGAAAGATAGCATCATTTGCCGGAAAGCTCGGCGGTCTGAATGTGGGAATTGCCGTGATTTCGGCTGGTATCGTTTCATGGGGCTATGTCATCACGGAACTGTCGAAAAACTGGACAGACATTTGTGATGTGTTTGAAGCATCCGGCGGAGCATTCGGCTTTATTTCGGGCTGGCTGGAATACGTCAGGGAAGATGTCGAGGAATTTTTCAGTTTCGGGGATTTCGGTGCAAAATGGCTGGCATTCTGGGAAGGACTCGGAGAGGGAGTTTATCTGCTGACGCATGACATCTGGGAAGGCTTCAAAAAGGGAATTCAAGAGAAATTTGAAGCAATCGGAAGTTTCCTGAAAGAATGGGTGTTTGAGCCGTTTATGCAGTCATTCCGGAGTCTGTTCGGAATTCATTCGCCGTCTACAGTCATGGCAGAAATGGGCGTTTATCTGATTGAGGGCTTATTGAATGCCGTTTCTGACGGAATCCAGAAAATCAGAGAAATTTTTGAACTCATGCTTCAGAATATTAAATCTGTTTTTGAGAATCTTCCGGCATGGTTCGGACAGAAATTCACGGATGCAAAAGAAGCTGTTCAGCAGGCATTCCGGAATTTCGGCGGATTCTTCTCTGAAAAATGGAATGCCGTGAAAGAGGTCTTTTCCGGCGCAGAAAGCTATTTCTCTGATAAATTTTCTCATGCTTATGAGAAAATCAGAGATGCCTTTTCGGGAGTCGGCGGAGTTTTTTCACAAATCTGGGAAAGCATCAAATCGCCGTTTGAGAGGGCTTCTGACTGGTTCAGAGAAACATTCTCGAATGCATGGGAATCCGTCAAGCAGGTATTTTCTTCCGGCGGAAGTGTTTTTCAGGGGATTCAGACGGGCATTGACAGCACGTTCCGGAACGTTGTCAACTCTCTGATTGATGGTATCAATGATGTTGTGAAAACGCCGTTTCAGGGCATCAGCGAAGCTCTGAACACGGTTCGGGGCTGGTGGCTCTGGACACCGTGGGGAGATTTCTTCCCGTTTGAGAATCTGCCGGAAATCAGCATTCCGGAGATTCCGCATCTGGCGAAAGGCGGTCTTGTCCGTCAGCCGACGCTTGCAATGGTCGGCGATAATCTGAATGCGCAGAATGACCCCGAAATCGTTTCGCCGTTATCGAAGCTGAAACATCTGCTTCCGGAACAGAATCAGAATACCAGAAATCTGGAAAACAAGCTTGATACGCTGATTCAGCTTGCAGAAATCCTGATTGATACGATTGTGGAAAATCAGCCTGTTATCCAGATTGGCGATAAGGAAATTTATTCGGCATCCGAACGGGGACGGCGGAAATTCGAGAAGATGAAAGGAGCACGCTGATGCTGAAAAAATCTGAATATTTTGCAGTCAACGGCACGCCGATTTATACACCGGATGCGCCGTTTCCGTTTGCGTTCGGGCATTTGCAGGGCAGTGCCGGCAGAAGCCTGACCGGACGGACAAAGAAAAATACAGTCCGGTACAATGTCCGGAATTTCCAGAATGTCAGATATTCTAAAATGACAATTCAGGAATTTTATGAAACTTGTCAGCTTTTCATGCAGGAGAGCGAATTTTTCAATTTTACGTTCTATGACCCGTCTCTGAAAGCCCTGAATACGGTTTCTGTTTACTGCAACAATGTTTCCGGAAACCTGATGACAATCGAAGGCGAAGGCCTGATTCAGGATGTTGTTTTCACGCTGGTAGAGGAGTGATGACATGACGGCAGAAGATTTTCTGGATGAAAGAAAAAAACGGCTGTTTCGGGTAAAGTTTCCGGATTTTGTGCTTTATGATGACAATCCGGTTCTTCTTGATGTGAATCTGCATGAAGTCATGAGTGATAATCCGGATATAGAAATCGGAAATCTTGTCATTCCGGAACTGACTCTGAAAACAGAATATCTGGATATGACAAATCATACAGAAGAAAGCATTCTTGCAGAAACTGGACTGGAACAGAATCAGGAAGATGTCACAGAAGAAGTCACAGGCATACAGGAACTCCTGCAATGTCAGTGCCCGATTTTCGCACGGACTGCCGAAAAACACTGGATTGTGGCTGACGGCAGAAATATCTATGCCGTCAGAATCAGTGAATCCGGAACACCGGAACTGCATGACTCCAGAACACTGACACATGAAATTTCTGCAATGTTTCTGGAAACAGGCACACTTACAGGACATGGGAATATTTATCTTTCTGACAGGTCCGGACAATACCGGACAAAATTCAAGTACCGCACCAGTATGCCCGTGCAGTATCAGATAGAATTCTATGATGAACCGGAAACAACAGAAATCACGGACGAATTTCAGAAAGCGGTTCTTGCAGGCATGTCCGCAGATGTGACATATACCACGGTTTCTGAAAATCAGGTTTACCGCCTGAAAACAGGCTATGCCGGCAGTTATCAGAACGGTGTACTCTGCCGGCATCCGGTTTCTGCAAGCATTACGAAATTCACGATGAAATCTTACGGAGATGCTGTTCTGAAAGAAACTATCACGCAGGATGAAGAAACTATGGAGATGCTCTGCTATGGGATTCTGGAAAAGACTGTCACAAAAAATGCGGAAAGTTTTTTCACATCTCTGCGGATTTATCAGATTGATACGCTTGCAGATTTGTATCAGAATTTTATCACATGGCTGAATCAGGAAGAAATCAGCATCACGGCGAAAAATCAGGAATTTCTGAATCTGGATGATATGCCGTTTATCATGCCGGATTCTGCCGATATGTCCGGCATCACCGCCGGACAGCTCCTGAAAGAATTTGCATTGTTAGAGGGCGGAAATGCCCGTATCAATCACGATAATGAATTAGAACTCGGCTGGTGCAGTGCAGAACCGGTTTTGACGCTTTCTGCTGAAAAGCTGGAATCCATGCGCATCGGGACGGAACGTCTCGCCGGAGCAGAAGGCATTTTCGACCTGAATCCGGATGCACAGAATCAAATTCAGACAGCCGTCCGGCAGGAAGATATGTTTCTTTCCAGATTCACCGGAACGGAAGCTTTCACGCTGGCATGTCAGAGGATGATTACCAGTTTTCAGAATGGATTTTATCTGCCGTTTTCGGTTTCGGCACTCGCAGGCGCAAGCCCGTTTGTCAGGACAGGCGACTGCATCCGGATTATGAGCCGGAGCAATTTTGCTGTCAGTGTTCCTGTTATGATACAGGAAATGCAGGCATTTCCGTTTCTGAAAAGCAGAATTTCCATGCCGGAAGCCACTGACTGGACAACAATTCCGGTCGATTTTTCAGGCACACGCATCACGGGACTGATTGCTGAAAACTATCCAGATTTTATCATCTACGGCGAAATACCCGATATTTCTGATATGATAATTACTGCACGTCAGCCAAACGGCGAAGAATTTACTGTTCCCGTTCAGCTATGCGAATTTTCAACAGAATTTCTGGAAGTCTATGCAAGAATCACAGTTTCTTTCGCCGGACAGCAAAAAAGCAGGCTCACCGGAATTCGCTATGCACTGTATACTGCTGACAGCCAAAAACTAACCACTGCGGATACAAATCCGCTTGTCGCAAAGGAGATGAACTGATTTGAACGGCTATGATACCGGACTGAACGGCTTACTGCTTATCACCAAGGAACGCTTTGAAGATGAAGAATTCACGCCGGACAGCGGAACACTTTACATTGTCCGTGATACGAACCGGATTTTTCTGTATCTGGGGAGCAGACCTCTGCCGTTTTTTCTGCCAATGACACAGGCGGAATATGATGCACTAGAGAGCCCAGATGCGGATACACTCTATGTCATCAGCGAGGAGAATGGTACATGATTCTGAATCAGGCAGAAAATATTATGCTCGGCAGTACGG
>SVNI01000047.1 GCA_015066975.1 Ruminococcus sp.
CATAGTACAAATCTGGTCATGTACTTTCAGCATGATGAAATCGTTGTCCTGTAGCACAAGTGTTTCAATTTTCTGAGCATCTTTGTTCTGGATTTCGTATTCTTCCCCGGAATTGATGACCCATTGGCCGTCAATGCCGTTGATATAAATTTCTTCTGTCAGATTGCTGATGCTATGATTCACCTGATAGCGTCCTTTTTTCACGTCCGGCAGAACGGTAGTGTTAATATATTCGTTCTGCATGAATGTAATAAGCAGCATAAAAATTTCCTCCTTCCGGTATGAGATTATACAAATATCAGTTTGGTTCTGTTGCAGATTTCCAGTTCAGCAAGCGTTTTATCCGGCGGAAGATTTTCACCTGTATTCTGAAAGCACAGCAGGTTCACATCACTTTTGGAATAAAAGCCCTTTGCTGTTTCTGAAAACAAGTCCGCCAGTACAGCCGCAAGGTCGCAGACATACATACTTTCCGGTACTCTGATATCATAAACTGTTTCGTTTGCAGGCAGAAATACCTGTATGATGATTTTATTCATAAAATATAATTCCCTCTTTTCTGAAGCAGGGGAATATCCTGTCAGATATTCCCCTGCACATTGTTTATTTTCTGGAAGATTTCTTTTTCTTTCTCTGAAGTTCAGGATAATACAGCCACTGAATCCGGACAAGCAGTGTATAAAAAATATGATAGCTGAAATGCTCCAGTTCCTCATCTGTCATTGGCGAACCGTTGGTATGGCAGTACTCCCAGCGCAGTACGTCAGAAAGCTCATTCATATCCCGTTCAAACGGTTCTATAATTCTTCTGGAAACGGCTCTGTCAGTATTCACAACGCTTTCATAACTCGGAAGTTCCGGTGTACATCCCAGAAGTGTCCGGACACTGAGAATATCTGCATTTTTCTTGAAATAATTCATTTTCTTATGCTCTGTTATTTTTTTCAGGAAATAATAACTATTTGGATTTTTCTTGAGATTAATCCGGAACAGCTTTTCTGGGTAGTGCATGACAGGCATAGTTTTCATCACGAAAAAGAAGTCCTGGCTGAGTGCAAAATAAATAATATTATTTTTGATTTTCACATCTGTACACAGTTTGATATCCTGCATACTCATCTCACGGTTGGAAGATTTGCGGAAACTGACCCGCATGTTGAGCAGTGTTTTCAGGTCAGCATTGACCTGCCGGCGCATCTCGGTCGTGTTCCGGAGTTCACACAGCTTCATGTATTCATCCAGCGAAAGGGCAATGACATGTTCCTTAGCACCTGTTTCAGTGAATTTAATTATCAGCGCATCCATTAGGCGGTGTGTAGTTGTCCGAAGACCGCCGGAAAGACAGGAGAAATTCTCAAACGTCACATGCAGATTTTCTTTCTCAATGCAGACAATATCCGTTCCGTCATCAGGATGAAGCTCTTTAGAGGTCTTGAGTGTGGAAATCTTATTCATGGCAGATGACTGCCGGATAATCCGAAACGTATTCCGTGAAACAGAACTAACTTGAAGACTAGTTTCCAGAATTTTTCCTACAGAAGCAGAAACGCCGTCAATTCCTTCTTTATATTCATTCATTATGTTCCTCCTTGCATCAGAAGCGATACAAGCTGATTCATAGATGTGCGGAACACATCAATATCAGCAAGCTGTTTCCGTACATTCTCCGCTGCCTGAGCAGAAGGAATGGTATTTCTGATGTCAATGGGTCTGAAAATGCGGTTCAGAATTTTCTTTTTGTTTTCAAATTTTTCACCTTCCCCTGCAATTTCATTTTCAAATTCGGCTCTCTGGAGATTGAATTCTGCAATCTGCTGGGTAATATTATCAGTATCTGTACAGAAAGCAGTAAATTCGGGGATGCCGATACGTTCGGCAATCAGAGAGAACAGCGTATTATATGCGGTTTGGTACTGAAGTCCTTTCAGCATCAGGTCATTTCGGAAATATTCCAGTTTTTCCTCCATTGTTTCGGCATGTTCGAGACTCATCATCTCCTGGAAGCAGTCCAGATCGGGTTCTACGAAATAATCATGAGCGTCGAGACATTTGGGACGGCACGGAAAATTATTTGCTACGAGAGCCACACCGCGTCTTCGGGCAACAGGACCCGGAGGCGGCATTTCTCTGAACTGTGTTTCGGTCATAATCATGGGGAGCATTTCGAGAGTTGCTCTGGCATGTTCCACCTGCTGTGCCTGTGTCATATACATCAGAAGCCGGCAAAATCCGTTCTGTGCCTGTTGATTATATGCATAGGAGACAGCCTGCGCATATTTTACAAAATTCTGTAGCTGAACATAGCATTCAAGAACTTCAGCTTCTTCCACAGTATCAATTTTTTCCGTCAGAACATTGAGGATTTCCTGATTGATAACTTCGTTCTCCGGAATTTCTGTATTTCCGGCTTGTGCCGTATAGAGACGGATATCATTGCAGATAATCAGTCTGCCGACATCCTCGCCGGAAAGGGAATCTTGTTCGAGCAGTTTTTTTAAATTCAGCATAAATGAGTCACTCCGTTATGTTAGTCTTCTCTGCGTTTTCTGATGATAAAGTACGCGCCTCCGCCGAGTATGCCTGCTGCACCGACTGCACCGAGCGCAGATTTGAACCACTTTTTATGCCACAGATAGGACAGTGTATCATCTGTTACGAGCAGGTTTTCGATTTTCTGAATGGTTTTGTTTGCGGCAAAGTCTGTAATTTCTACTGTAATATAGCGGGCTGCTCTTGCTGCGGGAATGGTGAACACATAACTCTTTTCCTTTGTGCCGTCTTCCTTTTTATCAGAAAATGTTTCTTCCAGCAGAACTTCTTTCAGATTCGTGGTGATAATAATATGCTGAAGTTCTTCACTGGCATTCAGGCGGAAAGATTTTTCTGCTTCTTTATATTCTGAGTCATCCGTCAAATTATCGCATTTATAGCTTGGTTCATGGGTATCGAGTGTAAATTCTACTTCTGCATTCCGGGCGGAGCTGACATTCTCATTTCCGGCAGCATCCACAGTCTGGATTGAAAGATTATAGTCGGCATCTTCATCAAAATTTTCCGGACTGATAGTGTAAGTATATTCATAACCGGAATTATCTTTCAGTTTCTTGGGTTCAGAAACAGTATACATATCTTCTGTAAACTGTACAGTAGCAGTACCCTTGTCCATAATGATGATAACATTGGCGTCTTGACTGTTTTTTGTTCCGGACAGTTCACTGTGCTTATCGACATTCTGTTCTGTGATGACGACTGTGGGCGGTTTGTTGAGATAACTGCCGTTGATTTTTCCCATATCGTTGACAAAGAAAGCAGAACCGAAACGATTCACAGAGAATTCACTGAAATCAGAAGAAGTATTTCCAGCTTTATCCGTGCAGATATACTCCAGATGATAGAACCCATCATAACATTTTTCTTCCGGGAAATTATCCAGTACAAATTTTTCTGTCATACCGGAATTCATTGTAATAGTTGTCCAGTGTCCGGTTACATAATCGCCGTCTTCAGAAACTGTGAACTGATATTCTTGCTTTTCAGAATCAAAAACAGATTTACAGATTTTTCCATTGCGTGTCAGAGTGACCTCTCTGGTATCGATATTTTTATCTGTGATTTCTATTGTAGGGGAAATGCTTCCTTTATTGGCGGACTGAAATCCGGATGCATTCAGTTCCGGTGCAATATCATCAATGACAAAATTCTTCTTGATTTCTTCTTTCAGGCTGTTTCCGGCGAGGTCTTTGCCAGTGACCCTGACTGTATATTCCTGATTTTCCTTGAAATTTTCCAGCGGAATTTCAGCAGTATGTGTTTCTTGGCTGTCTGTCCATTTTTCAGGAGTATATGTTTCATCATTGATACGAATTGAGATGTCTCCACCGCTGAAATTGGTTTCTGTAACAGAAATCACAGCTTTTACAGGCTGATTGATATAAAAAGTCTTATCGGGGTCTACAATCGTGCCGTCCTGTCGGCGGAATTCTATTACAGCAGCAGGTTTTTCTGTATCAATGACGAATTCTCCGGAAGCATAGCTGTCTGCCTTGTTGCCAGCGAGGTCATTTGCTTCTACATTCAGATGATAAGTGCCATCTTTATCGAATGCAAATTCTTTCAAATGTCTGTAATCATCAGTACCGGCTCTTGAGCTTGGGTCTTCTTTGAAGTCATTGTCAGTTTTTTCATTCACAGTGGGAGCTGCAAAGTTCCGTTCTGTGATAGTCACAGTTGCTTTCTGTGCGGAATTATAATATTTTTTCTCTTTGGAAGCCTGAATGCCTGTTACGCTGATAACCGGAATATGCTTATCAATGCTGAATGTTTCTTCTGCTATAGTTACATTTCCGGAATTATCTGTTACTCTCAGTCTGATAAAATCACCGTTGGCATCATTGGAAACTGTAATCTCCCGTGTGATTCTCAGGGCGATATTTCGTTCTATTGCATCTACATACCAGCCGTCGGAATTGCCGGAAATATTTCCGTCTGCATCGACAGTGATACTGTTCCATCCCTCAAAATCTGATGTACTCCATTCGATTTTTCTGATACCAGAGAATGTATCCTCTACAGTCAGAACAGCAGTAACATCCTTGTTATAAAGCGGAAGTCCGTCCGGGTCGCTGGCAGAAGTCGAAGGCAGTTCAATAGAAAGGCTGGATGTTTCTAGATTGCGCTGTTCATTTTCAGCAGCATAACCGTCAGGAGAACGTTCTTCTGAGCGATTCTGCACATTGTCTGTCACCCATGCTCTGATATCTCCCTTGAAGCCTTCCGGAAGCAGGAATGTTGACGAATAGATATCGCCTTCTATTGTGAAATCCGTAGCGGCATATTCCAGGAAAACGCTTCCGTCCGTATTATAGAGCACACAGAAAATCGTATTGATGCCGGAGCTTGCACCCCTGTCATCTTTTGCCGTGATAGTCATCACAGTACCATCATCATAGAAATGACTGAAGCGTTCTGCCGGAGTTCCAGTAATATTCAGATTATCGGCATATTTATTGGCATCATCGAAACTAAAACCGGAGATATACGGTGCATTGATGTCTTTATATACTTCTGTTTCATCATCCTTGACATTGCCGGCATTGTCTGTTGTCTGAATGCTGAACAAGAATTTTCCGTCGAGTGTCTCATCTGTTCTGAGCGAATAAGGCTGTTCTGTTGTTTTTTCAGGAGCTTCTGTAAAATTATCATTTTTAGAAGCTGTTTCTGTATTGCTGTCATCATGCTTGACAGTATATCCGACTTCTGCAACGCCGGAATCTGTATCAGTCACCTGATACTCGACTGTAATATCACTGCTGTACCAGTTTTCACCTGTTTCATTCTGATAGTGATTTTCTCCTGTGATTTTGGCATCTGTCAGTACGGGAGGTTTATTCTCAATAATTACATCTGATTTTCCTTCTTTGTCAGAAGAAAGTATTTTTCCTGTCTGCGGTTCAGAAACAAGATTGACATTATCTTTCACAACAACACTGAATTCACCGGAAACAGCAGTATCTTCCAGTAGTTCATCCGGAACTGCAAAAACAGCATAATCTGTTCCGTCGCGGTTCTCAATGCCGATAGCTTGATATGATTTTCCGGCAAAGTTCAGGACAGCTTCCTGATAACCAGATGAAGGTACTTCCAAGTAATCTGAAATATTGCTGACAGTATCCGAAACAGGAACGCTGACAGTTACAACATGATTCGCAAACGACCCAAACTTTCGCATTGCCATTTCATCAGAAGAAAATGTTCCCTTAATCACAGGATGATTATTATCAATATAGACCGTCATTATCTTGGAACTATCCGAAACATTTCCGGCAAAATCTGTTGTATTCATGGAAACTGTCAGTCTGCCTTCATCCAGTGACAGCGCACTGTCGGATGCCGGCACAACCGGAATTTTTACTTCCGGATTTTCTACATTACAGATATAAGCACAGAATTTCTGATTATCTGTTTTTTCCGGTTCAAATATCAGGCGCATTTTTCCGGAACTGAGCAGATTCACCATTTCTTTTTCTGTCATCTGGAATTCCTGACGCATTTCCTGTGTCAGCAGAACGGTTTCTGTATTGTTGATTTTAAGAGATATATTTTTAATTTCAGATTTGATATCATTGTTATCCTCTGCACTGAACTGTATTTCCGGGTAATCACTGTACCAGTTCCGGTCTTCCGAATCAGTATAGTCACTGTCTCTGACGGAAAGAACAGGCGGTGCAGGCGGAAGCGTATCTGTTACAATATAAGTAGCATCAGAAATACTATCCGTCACATAATTGCTTTCTTCACTGGCATAATAGAAAGAAGTTTTATTCCCGGCATTATCTTCGAGGGTAATTTTTACGAGGTCTCTGGTATTTCTGGAATCAAAAGTGCCGTCTTCGCTGGTTTCATCAGCATATTCATAAGTAACTGTGCGGATGCCGGAAGATTTTTCTGTACTGTTGCCTTTGAACAAAGACGGTTCATCAGAATAATCTGCTTTTACTTTAAAGTCCTTGTCATACTGAAGCACCATCTCACTGAACAGGCCTTTTTCAAGTCCTTCGATAGAAATACTGCTTACCTGAGGTGCACGAGTATCAATTTTCACCTCAACAGATTTTGGTTTTGATGTTTGATTATCGCAGTCATCTTTAGCATGGATGAAAAGTGTATCATGATAAGCATCTGCATCCTTATCCCGGAGTGTCAGCACAGCATTGAATGTTCCAGTAAATGTGCCGTCTTCTCCCGTAATAGGTGTCAGAACGATATTATAATCTGTATCAGGAACACTGCCGTCTTCCATAAGCGCAGGAGACACAGCTCTTCCGGCTTGCCAGCCGTTTTCGGGTCTGTTAAAAGTTAATTCTCCAATTGTAATTTCCTTAACAGAATTCAGATTCTGGTTATCATTGATAACGGAAAGTGCTTCCTGATATTCAGCAGTATCACTTCGCGCACCAGTTCCGGCAGGCATATCATCATTGACAGTGAACGTGAATCTATATTGGCCGTTTCCGCTGAGAGTGTGTTCAGATGACCATCCGTCGGGATTTTCTTTATCTTTATAATCAGAGGAAACTTCTGTAATTTCAGGAGCAGTTGTATCCGCATAGAAATAAAACGGTATATTGAAGCGAATGGTTTCTCTCATTTCATTTACCAAACAGAGGACTTTCAGAAAAGTAGAAGTGCTTTGGCGTATCTGCCATGTATATTCAAAGTCTGCATCAGGATTTTCGGGGTCTGTAGATTCTTTTGTGAATGTATTCATTTGGGAATGAAAAATTTCATCAAATATTTTTAATTCTGCAAAATCATCTACATTGCTGATACCTGTCATTTTGATACTGATGATTGGTGATGATTTAACAGTATAGACATTATCATTTCTTTTTCCCTTAATCTCATCTGACGACAGTATTTTTGCATTCAGTTCATTTTCATTGACATTCAGTCCGCTGTAAGGTGCTTTCTGATAGTGAACCTGTAAAGTACTGTTTTTCAGGTCTCTGGAATAATAAATATTACTTGCATAATAATAGCCGTTTGCCCATGCTTTAGAGAAATCGCCCTCATATTTTGAAGAGCCGTTCTCTGTTGTTACACTTTCCAGATAGTAATCTACTCCGTTTTTCTTTACGATAAGCGGAATATCACTGATAGTACTGCCGTCAACGGTGTAAGTGACTGTTTCGCCCTGAGTCTGGTCACCGAAATAACGGATTGCATTAACAGAATCCGGAAGCTCCATAATACTAAGCGGTACAGAATAACCATCAATATACAAGATATCTTCACGAAGCAGATTCAGCCTTGTGAGCAAGTCTTCGGCTGTGCCGGAATATCCGGTAAAAATACTGCCGTTGATACTAAATTTATCCGGATTTTCCGTATGGATTTCAATTTGTTCCGAGCCGATATCCAGCCAGTTAAGCTCCAGAGCTACACCGTTGTAAACAGTGTTATCATTATTTTTTACAGAGGCATCCGAGAAATAAAAAGTCAGTTTCAGTTTTGTCTTTTCAATACTGAAAATTTCAATTTCTCGTTTTCTTTTCTCTCCAGTGGTGACAGTAATTTTATCCTGCTGAATAGTAACAGCACCGTCAGCGTTATGGAATTCACTTTCCACGAACCGATATCCGTCAGACAGCAGAAATAAATCTGTATTCAGAGTTGTTCCATAGTGGATATAATTTTTCCCATTAGCACTGATGACATTGCTGATATATGTACTGCTTTCAGAATTCAAATCACAGATATTGCTTTCATCATTAATAGAATAATATGTCTGAACATTTGCAAAAGTGCAGTTATCCCCTATAGTAACAAGAAAATAGCTTTCCTCATCAAAAGAAATTCCGAATTTTTGGCCTGCAAGAGCTTCTATTGCCTCTTTTTCGGGAGTATCTGATGAAGGATATTCTATCAGAATACTGCTGCTGCTTTCGTCATATGAGATATCAGCAGAAGGATTCCCCAAAAGTGCCTTTATTTTTTCAGAACTGGTCTGGAGAATTTTTTCTGTATCCTGGAAAGTTTCAAAATTCATCCTGATTTCCATTGTGATAGTCGGTGCAGGTTCTTCCGGTAAATCAGGCTCAACAGACGGGTCATCATCTTCAGTAGTACCTTGTACACTCTCTTTCTCGTCAGATGGTGCATCATCCGGCAGTTCCTCTTCTGCATCAGATGACGTGTCACTTGAATCATTTATTACGACTACTGACGGATTTTCAGTCAGGCTGTCAATAGACAATGCAGACATTGTTCCATAGTTAGAAGCCGTTATAAAAGAAAGTGCTGAAATAAAAGCGACTGCTTTTCGACAGAATTCTTTTCTTGTATTCATCAATCAATACCTCCGTTATAAATTTTTCAGAACATGTGTTCTGCTAAGATGCAGATTATTTTTTCTTTTTTGAAAGCAGTGCGGCTGCCAGGGCACTTCCTGCCGTGAGGATAGCCACTAGCCCGACAATCAGATATTTCACTTTATTATTCTGTTTTTCCTCTGTCTGTTCCGGAACAGAATTTGCTGTCTGTATGGCAGATGTTTCTGTGATAGAAGTCTGCACAGTCGTTTCTGAAACAGAAGTGATTTCTGTTGTGGTTTCTGTCACAGAAGTTTCTGATGCAGAAGTTTCAGTTACAGCACTGGTATTTTCTGTAGTCTGTGCAGTTGTCTGGGAAACAGTAGTACTTTCTGTTGTTGCAGGAGATGTCGTTGTAGTTTCAGGAATTGCTGTTGTAGCTACCGGAGCAGTCTCTTCACCCGGAGCATCTTCTGAAACGGGCTGTTGAATTTCTTCCTGCGGAACTTCTTCTGGCTGAGGTTCTTCCTGTGGTGCAGAAGTTTCTCCTTCCAGAACAGATTCTTCAGATTGCACAATCCGGATGCCACCACCGTTCAGTTCACTGAAGCAGGAATTTCCGAACACGGCATCAAAATCATTTTCCAATATGATACCAGTTTCTAAGTCTATATCGTCATAAAAGCTTCTCTTGAAGTTCAGAGTGTAGAATTCACCCGGCGCAACATCTTCCGGAAGTATCATACTTACAGTAACCAGCAAGCCATTATAATCAATATATTTTCCGTTTCGTGCAGGAATATTACATCCGATAATATCAGGAAAAGCTCCTGAACCAAGTTCATAGCCGATACCGCCCATTTCCGGAAGTCCTGTTACATTGTCTGCGAAATGATAAGAGAGATATTCCATTCTGGAATCTTTTTCGAGATAGAAAGTCAGCATCACATAGGGCGGACAGTTTTCAGTATAAATTTCCAGAGGAATAGTTCTGTCTTCCGGAATGTCATTGATATCAATTTCCTTAGTTTCTATCGTCAGGTGAATGTCTGAAGGTGCTTCATAAGCTTCTGCATGGATACTGCCGATAACTGGGCAGAGTAATGCTGTGCAGACAGCGGACACTGTAAAAGACGATAAAATTAATTTATGCATAGGATTATCCTTTCTGAGTCTGATTATAATATAGTTCCGTGAACCTTTTCCGGATTGCCGTGGATAACTATGATATTTTCCAGCAGGACAAATTCACTGTTATTTTCCTGATTGGAGGATGTTCTGTGTACTACAACCGTTGCAGAAGAAGGCTGTTCCGGAGAAAGAATTGACGTTGCCATCCGACGGGTCACGACTGTTCCGGAAGAAGGACTTTCCGGGGCTGTCCGACGGGTCACGACTGTTCCGGAAGAAGGACTTTCCGGGGCTGTCCGACGGGTCGCAACTGTTCCGGAAGAAGAAGATTCTGGTACAGGTGCTGTTGCATCATCTATCAGAAAATCTCTGTTTTCTGCCTTGTTCTGCCTTTCAACATAGTTGAAATACGCTTCATTATCCGAAAATTTACGATTTTTTCTTTCATTTATTTCTGATTTAATCATGGATATCAGATTGAACCTGACAGAACATCCTACTGCTGCAATTAGAAATAAAAAACCGGCTCTCAAAAGCCACACTGAAAGTTCATGCCATGTGTCGGGACTCATAAAAATAAAAACGCTCCTTTCATGCAGCTTTAATCAGCATACGCCATCCGCAGTTTTTGACGGACAGCCTCTATATCAAAATTGCTGGCAATTTGTATGGAATAATTATTCTGATAAGTAATGTCGTCATCTTGATATACTTTCCTGCTAATATGCGCAATAATTTCAAGCTGTTCTTCTTCCGAACAGCCATTCTGTCTGAATTTCATAGAATATCTTGAAATCAGGCTGAGCAGGGTCTGACATACGCGGGCACTGACCACCTCGTTGGAAGAATCAATTTCTTCTTCCATATTCTTGATATTATCCCACATATTACGATAGAAGCTCTGGTCATCCGTTCCGTCGCGTTCTTTGCGGTCGATTTCGTCATAGAATTTTCCGATATTATAATACACCACTGCACGTTTATAAGAATCCGGGTCAGCTTCCTGAAATCTGGTATCTGTGATAGCTTTTCCAAACCATTCATAAGAAGCATCTATCCGGAGTCTTTCCAGTTTCATGCTGTTATTTTCTTCATCATCATTGGGATTATAAAACAGCCAGTAAGCATTGCCAATTTCGTACATGCATTTTCCATAATTGTCGTCGTTTTCCTGAATAGAATTGAGAACTTTGATTTCATTCGTAATAAAATTATCTTCTTCTGCATCAAGCTTTTCGTCTTTTATGAAATTTTCAATTGCTTTTGAATAGATATCATCCCTGTTGGTATGGTCTATCTGGATTGCGGCTGCATAATCTCCTTCGTTAATTTTTTCACTGTATGTATTGATATTATTTTCTGTGCTGAGCGATTCTGACATGTACATAGAAAATGCACTTCCTGCAAAAGAAACAATCATCAGGGAAAACAGAATAATCAGCAGGCGCATATGGGTATGATTTTCTATTTGATTCAAAGCCTTATAAAGCGCATCACATGACTTGAATCTTTCGTCCGGATTATCTGCTACACATTTCTGGATAATTCGTTTCAGCTCTGCATTGATATTCTTATCAAAGCGGAAGCGTTCAGCAGAACTGCGCATTCTGTTTTCCATAGAGACAGAAAGCGGTTTTCTTCCTTGTATCATATGAAAAAACGTAGCACCTATGTTATAAATATCTGTGCGTTCGTCTATTCCAGCATTTCTATACTGTTCCGGCGCGGCATATTCAGGAGTATAGCCATAACCCTCTGTAGAATTGCCTTCGTTCCGGATAGCTGTACCGAAATCAATAAATTTCAGTTTCATTCTGGTTTTGGATTCCTTGTTGTTTCCGAGCGTAGGGTTTGGTTTCAGAACCATGATATTTTCCGGTTTCATATCACTGTGTACTCTGCCGGTATCGTGAAAGAATTTCATGAAGGCACAGATTTGTTTTGCGGCATCAATGAACACATCATGGGGCATAGGAGCAACTTCCAGCATATCATCCAGCGTTTCGCCGTCAAGATAATCCTGAATGATATATAATCTGTCAGAATATCTGTCATAGACTTCAATAATATTCGGAACGAAGCCGTTTGACTTATCACGTTCATAGAGTTCTTTTATCAGTTTGGATTCTCGTTTTGCCATTTCATAGACATCGATATTCTCCTTGCTGATTTCCTTTACAGCTCTGACAGCGCGTTCCGCTTTCAGGTCATACGCCCTGTATACAACAGAAGTACCTCCCCGCCCGATAATCCTGTCAACTTCATAGTGTTCTGCTACAATGTCACCCGTTTGCATCATGTATCACTTTCCTTTATATATCTGACTGCGAGTGCAGTAATATTATCATTTTCATTCCGCTGAAGATTCATGTCCAGAAGTGCAGAAAGATGTTCGTGTATTGCATCATTATCCGGATTATTTTCCGGAGAAAGAAATGTCCTGATTTCCTCTTTGGTAATCATTTTGCGGAAACCGTCAGAGCAAAGCAGATAAGTACATTCTGTACACGGTTTTTGAATAATATAGTCATACATTCTGTCTGTTTCTCCTGCGCCGATACAGTTGGTAATCTGATTCTGACGGCTGTCGTGCAGAGCTTCTTCTTCTGTGATAATTCCCCGGCGGACTTCTTCGGCAATCACAGAATGGTCAGAAGTCACAATTTCCACAGAATCAGGAAAGATTTTATATAATCGGGTATCTCCGACATGTCCTGTGAGTGTTACCTGATTGACAGTATCAATCAGCAGTGATGTAAAAGTAGTTCCCATTTCTGTTCCGTTTGGCGTTCCGGTATTGATTTCAGAATTAAGCCGCTGAAGGCAGTCATCAAGGCTCTGACGGATGGCAAGAATGCTTTTTCCTTCTTTGAGTGTATTGGCATATTCAGTAGAAAACCATTCCGCCACCTGAGAAATGACAAACGAACTGGCAATTTCTCCTCCTGTCAGACCGCCGATTCCGTCGCACACAGCAGCAAACAGGATTTCGTGCTGCTGATACCGGGCTGTCTGTAGCAGAAGTGCATCCTGATTGATTTCTTTCCTGCCAATAGAATTAATATAGGAATATCTGAACATTTTTTTCTCCCAAAAATCAGTTTTCTACAGAGAAAATATAATTCTCTCCGTTAATAAACAAAGAACATCCGGAAAAGATAGAAACGCTTTCGCCAACGGGAACAGTTTCTCCCTCTATCAGGAGCGAAGCACAGGAACAATTCTGCACATACAGAATTGTTCTGCCGGAAGAAACATCACTGCCGAACACGACACCCGGAAGTGCAGAATCCTGGAATGGAAAATGCATTACCGGAATGTTGCTGCCGTCAGCCTTGGTGATATAGGCAAGGGGTCTTTCCATCTGCTGATGGCGCGGAACAAGGAGTGTCTGCGATTTTTTTTGCTCAGGCACTGGAGACGGAGCAGGTCTGTTTTCTTCCAGATGAAACTGATACTGATAGCTGTCAAAATACAGAATATCCCCGTCTGAAAGTCTGGAATAAGAAATTCTGTTATAGTAATCATTCTGATAAGTACCATTCAGCGAAACATCTTCGATATAATAAGCACCATTTTCCGTGAGAATTTTCGCGTGACTGCCGGAAACAGTTTCATACTGAAGCTGAAGATGATTGTTTGCATCTCTGCCTATCGTAAAAGGTGTAGAAGTAATATAGAATCTTTTTCCGGAAGCATCTGTGAGATAGGCCTTTGCCCGGGAAGTGACTACTGTACCGCCGCTCTTTGTCACATGAGGAGGTGCAACGGGAGGCGGAGACGGTGTCGGAGACAGCGGAGCTGGTATATTAGGAGGAGTTGGCAGCGGTGCGACAACATTCGTATTATTTCCCGAACTGTCTGAAATGTAATCATAAATAGAAAGCCCATGCTTTTGAATTGTATTCACTGTTATTCCGATACCGGCTGCAATTGCTTCTTCTCCGGCATTTAGCCTGTTTTCATTAAAAAAATGAAGCAGTGAATCCGGAGAAAATGCTGGAACTTTGTCTTTTCTGCCGATAGTACTGGAAAACTGTGCAAGATAATTCTCATATTTATTCATATAATTCTGGTCAGTCACGCTGACATTATTTTTTGCAGTTTTATGAATTTTTATCAGGCATTGCGGAATATTATCGCTGACAGCATTCGGGTCTTTCAGTGGTACATATGCCATCAGAATTTTATTCAAAGTATTATGATAATACATATATCTGGGGTCACAAACGAGATTTCCATAAGAAATACTTTTCTTATGGCAAAAAGAAATAATCTGCTGAATGCCCCTGATAACATCAAAATAGGTTTCCTGCGTCAGATTCATTTTAAGATACTCAGATAATGCAGTCAGTCCGCTGATGTCAAACCTGATTTTACTTGTCAGTGTAGTTCTGGTATAAACACACGGCAGGAAATAATCACGGAAGCCCTCATTGTCAAAACGCTGGAGCTGTGAAAAATTGATTTCTCGTTTCTTATTAAGTGAATATATCAAAAATGTCTTATCTTCTGAATAAACTGTTTTAAATCCCATCAAATCTGAATGCCCTCCCAATCAGCAATGAATTAACCAATGTCCCTTTCTTAAAAAGTCAGGGACATTAATAAATTAATTTCAATTTGCCTCAAAATTATAACATATCATTATTATACATGTTTTTTGGTAAAAATGCAAGCCCTTTTGAAAAAAATTGTATTAATCACAGTATTTTATTGCAAAATTTGTATAATTTTTACAATATAGATTTACGGCTAAAGTATTATTCTGCTTTTTTATGAAATTTATTATCACTATCACCACTTTCCAAGTTTTTGAAAAAATAAAATAGTGAACTGCTCCTGAAAAAAAGAGAAAAGTCCCTTGACATTTGTTAAAATTCATGATATAATAACAATTAAGGAAATGTATTTTGTATAGTTTTCTGAATTATAATCAACTTTGACAGGATGTTTTCTTGATTCTCTAAAATATTTATCATTAAAATCTAAGCAGGAGTGAAGTTTTATGAATGATTACAAAATTTTTGTTGATGCAGCAATGGACATTGATGTCAGTTATATAAGAGAAAGTTTAATTACTGTGTTTCCCATGCAGTATACAAATACCTTTAAAGTAATTGACTGCACCGGAATGGAAACTGATTCATTTATGAAAAATTTCTATGATAATCAGCGAAATGGTGAAACAACAGAAACCAAACCGATTTCACAGGAATATTATGAAAATGTATTTGAACCGCTGTTAAGACATGGTATCGGTATTTTATATATCTGCTTTTCCGGTGAATTGTCTCCGTCCTATAATTCGGCTGTTGCTGCTAAATTGGCATTGGAAGCCAAATATGGTAAACTGCCTATTTGTATTTTGAATTCACTTTCTGCATCCGGTGGTATCGGCATTATTGCTGAACAGGCCATAAATAACAAGAAGCTTGGGTATCAACTGGAAGCCAATGCAAGCGAATTAGCAAAATTATGCGGAAAAGTCCGCAGTTGGTTCTATGTGAATGACTTGGATTACCTCCGCCGGAATGGCAAGACCTCTGCAAGTAAATCTCTCATTGGTACATTGCTTGGTATCAAGCCAATTCTGGAAATATCCCCTGACGGTGTACTTCGTCAGATTAACAAAAAATTCGGAAGCAAAAAAGCTTGCGAACTGCTTAAAGATTTATATATGGAAAATAAAAATCCGTCGTATAATCCTGTTATTTATATTACACATTCTGATGATACTGAAAGTGCAATGCGTCTCAAGAGAATGATTGTAACAGAAGATTCCAGCGTTATAATTAAAATCAGAACTTTATCGCCAATTATCGGCGCACATACAGGCCCTGGCGTAATTACAATTCACCATATCGGAAAATAAAAGAATTGTTCTGATATTAAACTACTTTCCAATCGGTGCTTTTTCATTCTATTCTTTTGGGGGGCTTGCAACAGCCCCTCAGTCTGTCAAAAAAGAATACAGAATCATTCTTGTTTTTCTGCCGCCCTATTCGCCAAATCTGAATCTGATTGAACGCTTCTGGAAATTTTT